>QHWF01000438.1 GCA_003222455.1 Acidobacteriota bacterium | reverse complement strand
GTTGTTGACGGCTGCGCTGATCGCCATTGTTGCAGTGCTCATCAGCAACGCCTCGCCGCTGGGAGTCGTGCTCGCCCTCGTGTTCGGCGCCTGCGGATTCATGGTGCCGGCCGCAGTGGTGCGGAACTTAAAAGGGCGGCGGCAAGCAGCCCTCAATGCGCAGCTAGTGGAAACGCTTCAAATGATATCTAACGGGCTGCGCTCGGGGTTCGCGTTCACACAGGCGGTGGAGCTTGCGGCCGGGCAAATCGCTTCACCGATGAAAGACGAACTTGAGTCCTTCCTTCGTGACGGTCGCCTGGGGCAAGCGGCGGAAGATTCACTAAAGGCTCTGGCGGAACGGACGGGCAGTCTGGATGTGGAGATGATAGTCACGACCATCCTCGTACAGCGGACGACGGGCGGAAACCTCTCGGAGATTCTGGACAACGTTGCGGAAACAATCCGGGAGCGAGAGCGGCTAAAGGGCGAGATACGTGCTCTGACCGCCTCGCAGCGCTTCAGCGGCCTGATCCTCTCGATTTACCCGGCGTTCCTCGCCGCCGTGTTCTTTCTCATAGCTCCATCCGTAATGAAGGTGCTGGTCACCGAAGAGGTGGGGCGAATACTCCTTGCCGTCGCAATAGGTCTGCAGCTAATCGGCGCGTGGACGATCCGGCGCATTCTAACGCTGGACGTGTAGGAGGGGCGACATGGTTTTGGCACTACTGGGAGGGGCCGCCATCTTCATATCGATCGCTTCGCTGCTGATGTGGGCGACGACCGGGCGTACGGTCAATGGGGAGGCTCGGCTGAAGCAGCTTATCGCAAACCCACGCCCGCGAACGCTTGACTCACCCTTCAGTGACCGCGTGCTGGTCCCGGTGCTCGATGGATTTACGCGGTTCATCGTTCAACTGCTGCCTCAATCATTCGTGGCGCGAATCTCGCACGAGTTGATCACCGCCGGGCGGCCGATGAGCACCCAGGCGTTTTTCACAACGGTCGTTGTCAGCGCCGTCCTATGCCCGTTCACAGCGTCGGCGCTGCTCTTCTCCCGAAACGGAGGGGAGATTACGACAACTGTGGTGGCTCTCCCGGTCGCTTTTGCGGCCCTGGGAGTCGCCGCCCCGATGTTATGGCTCCGTCGGCGGGCCCGCGGGCGGAAGCTCGGGATCTGGAAGAGCTTGCCCGATACCTTTGACCTGGTAACCGTATCGGTGGAGGCGGGACTTGGCCTCGACGCGGCGATGCGACAGGTGGCAGAGAAGGTTCGTGGCCCCCTCGCGGATGAAATCGCGCAGATGCTGCGCGAGGTGGGGATGGGCCGCGCAAGGCGCGAGGCATTGGAGGATATGGCCCAGCGTACCGACGTGCCTGAGGTAGTCACGTTCGTCAATGCCATCGTGCAGGCAGAGCAACTGGGCACGAGCATCGGCCGCGTCTTGCGCTCCCAGGCGGTAATGCTGCGCATACGGCGACGGCAGAAAGCTGAGGCGACGGCACGCAGGGCTCCGATCAAGATGGTGTTTCCGCTGGTCTTGTGCATCATGCCGTCGTTCTTTATCGTCACTATTGGTCCTATCTTCGTCCGGTTCGTCGACTATCTGAGTAAGTGATTGGCGATGGCGCGGTCACCCAGCAAAGCCGGTCCAACGCATTACCAGATCCTGCAGGTACATCCGGCCGCGCCGCTTGACCTGATCACAGCCGCTTACTGGCGGCTCGTCGGCCAGGCTCAGACAGCCGCCCCCGACAAAGCGTCCGAGGTCGCCGTTTACCATCTCACGCGTTCTTATCAGGTGCTGGCAGACCCGCACTCGCGTGCGGAGTACAACGTCTTTCTCGGTATTCCGCCAGATCAGCTGCCGCCGCGCGTTCCCAAGCGTCGCAAATCGTCTTGGGTGTCCGCTATCTGGCAAACCGAGCCCGGAAGCGCCGCGGCCGAGGACCCCGGCGTCGACTACTACGAGCTGCTACGTCTCGATCCGTTGGCCAACCCGGCCATCATCGCGGAAGCGTATACGAGCATGCGCAACTGCTACCTGCGATTGGTAGAACTTGGGAAGGTGACTCCGGCGTTAGTAGACCTTCTCGAGGAAGCGCATGAAGTGATCTCCGATCCGGAGAAGCGTCGCCAGTATGACCGGGCCAGGAAGAAGGCGAAGCCCTCAATTTCCAGTAACGGAGCGCGGGCCGCGAACCCAGAAAACAGCAATGGCGGACCGATCAAGGGCCAATGCGCTGAGGCGCCCGCGTCGAGTAGTGATGGCACGGGGCGGCGCAAAGGGAGCCCGCTCGCAAAGCCCGATCGCAATCGAGCGAAGGGCAAGTCCGCATCGTCGAAGACACTAACGGCAAAGACCCAACGGGGTACGAAGCCGGTCGGCAAATCGCACCAGGAGGGTAAGGCCGCGGCCGAACCGTCCAAGCGCGGTGACAAGGCAACGGCGCTAAAACCGGTGCCCGAGCGCCCGGCCGACGACAACGGACGCTCGTTACGCGGCACGGCCCACGACGCGGGCGCGGACGCCGGCGCGACGCTAAGAGCCGTTCAGTCGCTGGCATTGAGTTCAGCGTCCGCCCTGGCAAGAGGCGGCAAGAACTCGATTTCCGTCGTCGGGAAGGCCTCCCAGATGTTGCGGAACATACTCCTGGACGTTGAGCCTCAGACAGAGGACGGACTTTCTCCCGAAGAAGAAGAGGCCTTGTTGGAGCGGCTTTCGCAGATGTCTGAAGCCACCGACCCAGCCGATCCCGAACCGAGATCGATGCGAACAGGCCCCCTCGCCCGCTTGACCCTTATCGGCGGCCCCGGCCTCGGCAGGGAATTCGAGGTCGAAGCTGTGCCGTTCACGCTTGGAGAGGATGCGGGATGCGACATAGCCTTGCCCGGGCTGGCCGCGCAACAAGCGCGGCTGCTGCATCAGAACGGGCACTTCATCCTCTATAGCCTCAGCGATGAGCCCGGCACTTCGATTCATGGGGAATCGGTGAACTGGGCAGTGCTCCAGGACGGCGACTCCTTCGAGATTGGGCCCTACCAACTGCTGTTCCACTCAGTCTCGGTGTCCGCGATTCAGTCTTAACCATCGGCAAGCGTTATCACATCCCCGAGCTCAAGGTCCTTTGCCTCGGCTGCGCCGGCTTCTAGTTCCAGTGCGCTGCGCGCTCCTCGCCCACCCAGTGCTGTGCGCCACGGCTTCATGGCGGGAATAATTTTCACGACACGGCCGTTCCGGTCGAGGAAGACCACGTCGATCGGAAAGCGCATGAAGAACGTGTGGACGGAGGTGCATGGCGTAAGCAGAACGCCGTGAGCTTCGTGGAGTGACCGGCGGCCCATCAGCCCCCAGAAGCGGGCCCACAAACTGCGCGCAACCCGAACCTCGCTCGCCAGCTGTCTGTCGTTCTTCTGATTGACCGCGCCTACCATTGTCGCTCCGGCGGTGAACCGTTCGGCTGATTATATCAGTGCCGGTGGGGGTGGCCGATGGGTCTTTCGTGGCATCGGCCACTGTAGCCGGTGAAAACTGTAACTCCTGAGGCCGTTTCTGGCGTCTATAGAAGTGTGGCTTCTCGACGCCACGCTTGACTTACTATCGACCAACTTGTCCAGGCCGGGCTGCCAATATCGGAGAGCACTCCTTGGGTTACCTGAGAGGGCTTGCCGTCGTCCTCGCGATGGTGGCGGCGTTGCCCGTAATTATGGCATTCGCCGCCCCGCCCGCGAACGACAACTTCGCGAACGCGATTGTTGTTTCCTCACTTCCCTACAACCCGAATCCGCAGTCGGTCCTGGAATCAACTCTCGAGGCTGGCGAGCCGCAGCCATGCAATGTCGTGCAAAGCACGGTCTGGTACTCGTTTACGCCGAATCAGAATGGCATTGTGAAGATCAACACTGCCGGGTCGACGTACGACACGGTTGCAGCAATCTATACCGGCACGGGCCTGAATCTGCTCACCCAGGTTGCATGCAACGATGACACCGGGATAGGACTGACCTCGGCCGTCCAGTTTTCGGCTACTTCCGGGACGACATATCTCATACAGATCGGGAGCGTGGACTCGGTGCCTGGAAACCTAACCCTCAGTATGGTCTGGGGAACGACGCCTGCGAATGACAACTTCGCCAGCGCGATAACCGCTTCACCGCTGCCGTACACAGACACCAAGAGCACGATAGTAGCGACGACCGAGACGGGTGAACCACCGGACTGCACCGGCCCGCCATTAGCCGCCATTAGTAGGACGGTCTGGTACAACTTCACGCCTTCATCGACTGGCACCGTCACGATCGACACGCTTGGTTCCGACTTCGACACAATCCTGGCTGTATATACAGGCCCGAATGTTTCGACATTGGTGCAACTGACATGTAACGACGACGCAAGCGTGGCGATGACGACCTCGCAGGTGCAATTCCTCGGCGTCCCCACTACGACTTACCGAATCCAAGTAGGCGGCTTTAACGGCGAGTCCGGGAACATGACGGTACATATTTCGCAGCAAGAAGGGTCCACAGATACGCCCACGCCGACTCCTGAAGCGAGCGGCACCCCCACAGCTGCCCCTTCGCCGACTCCGACTGCTACACCAACGGACACACCCGCGCCTACGCCGACTCCCACGCCAACGCCTACTCCGACAAGCACAGCGACACCGACTCCCACACCAACGCCTACTCCGACGACCACAGCGACACCGACAACCACAGCGACCGCGACGCCTACGGCAACGGCCACAGCAACCGCTACCGCGACCGCATCAGCAACTGGTACCGCGACGGCGACAGCCACGGCCACCCCTTCGCCCACCGCCACGCCGACGAGCACGCCAACGGGAACACCAACAGGGACGGCGACCCCAACGCCTACAGCCACGGCTACCTCGGCACCAACTTCCACACCTACGGCCACCCCCTCGCCCACCGCCACGCCCACAAGCACGCCAACGGCAACACCAACCGCCACGAGTACAGCCACGGCTACTTCGACACCGACTCCGACGCCGACGGCGACCGCAACGCCGACAACAACTCCGACTGCAACTGCCACTCCTACTCCTACTGTTACGCCAAGTTCGACACCCACTCAGACCCCAACTTCGACACCCACTCAGACCCCAACCACGACACCGACGCCGAGCCCATCCGTGACAGCAACGGCCACGCCAACCGTAACGGCCACGGCAACCGCTACCGCACCTGCGACGGCGACTCCGACCGGGGGCGCGACGGACACACCAACTCCCACGCCGACCCTCACTCCAACCGCCACATCAACGCCAACCGCCACACCCACTCCGACTACAACCGGTACGCCGACCTCAACAGCAACAAGCGCCGCAACAGATACGCCCACGCCGACTCCTGAAGCGACGCAGACGTCTTCGCCAACGCCCACCGCGACAGTCACCCCGACCGCAACGGCAACAAGTGCCGGCACAGTCACGCCCACTCCCACGCAAACTCAGACACCGACGGCCACGCCCAGCCCAACGCCAACGTCCACGCCGACCCCGAGCCCAACGCCGACGGCCACCCCGACGCAGACGACTTCGCCCACACCCACCGCGACAGCCACCGCGACCGCCATCGCAACCGCAACCGCACCGGGAACGGCGACTCCGAGCGGGGGCGCGACGGACACGCCGACGCCCACCGCGACAGCTACCCCGACTGCAACGGCAACAAGTGCCGGCACAGTCACGCCGACGCTCACGCAAACTCAGACGCCCTCGGCGACGCCCAGCCCAACGCCAACGTCCACCCCGACACAGACGGCATCGCCCTCGCCCACCGGCACGCAGACGCCGACCGCAACCGCAGCGAGCGTCGGAACGGACACGCCAACAGCCACCGAAACTCAGACGCCCTCGGCGACGCCCAGCCCAACGCCAACGTCCACGCCGATGGAGACGGCTTCGCCCTCGCCCACCGACACGCAGACGCCGACCGCAACAGCAACAAGCGTCGGCACGGATACGCAGACGCCCACGGCGACCCCGAGCCCAACGCCCACATCCACCCCGACGCAGACAGCTTCGCCGACACCGACCGGCACTCCGACGGCTGCGGCAACGAGCGCCGGGACGGACACGCCGAATCCGACCGAAACTCAGACGCCGATGGAGACCCCGAGCCCAACGCCGACGGCCACACCGACACAGACAGCTTCGCCCACACCCACCACGACAGCCACCCCGACCGCCACGGCAACAAGCACCGGCGCAGTCACGTCGAGCGCCACGGCGACGAGCCCCGGGACGGACACGCCGACGCCCACGGAAACTCAGACGCCCACGGCGACGCCGAGCCCAACGCCGACGGCCACGCCGACGGACACGGCTTCGCCCTCGCCCACCGGCACGCAGACGCCGACTGCCACGCCGGCGGCAACGCCAACTCTGACCGCGATACCAACAGCTACTGCAACGCCGACAGCGACGCCCACGGCGATATCGAGCTCGACGCCGACTCCGGACCCGTCCAGCACACCTAGCAGCGGCGCCACGCCCGATCTAATGCCGAGCGCGACGGCGACGAGCACCCCGGCGCCGGCCCAAGCAGGCGCCACGCCCAACCGGGCCGCACCCGCGCTCGGTCTGCCAAACACCGGCGGCCCGTTCGCCGTCTCGAGCGGCCTAGTGTTCTTGCTCGCGGGTGGAGTCGTGCTTGGTGTTGGCCTTTGGACCGGGCTCGCCAAGACGATACTTGGTCTCGCCCCCGCGACGCGCACAGCGTCGGGGGCTGGGCCACGCGCTCTCCGTGATCCTGTGAATGGTCGGCTGCGTCAGAACAGCTCTCAGACGCAGGCGGACAGTGGCTGGTTGTTCGTCCTCGTGGTGAGTGCGGCAACGCTAACAATCGTCGCCATCGTGCGCGAGCTCAGCAAGCCCGGGCGCTAACGAAGGTGCCGCAAGGCACTCGCCGCAGGCTTGAGGATATAAGGTTGCGGCTGGCTTAATCTCGGCCCGCTATCTCGCGTGCCCGCGAATGGGCGGCGCAAACCTGCGCAATAGGACCTCTCAGAGTACGATTCCTTCGTCTGAAAAGGTGGGCACGGAACATCTCAGTGATAACCCCGGTCGATCGGGCTGAATCAACGACTCTTGTCAGACCGCGGAAGCTCTATTTCGGATGGCTCAACACCGAGTGCCTTCGCGAGCTTTCTTAGCGTCCTCCATCGACGCGGCCGCGCTTTCGCTCCCTCAATTTCCCAGATAGTAAATGTAGAGACGCCGGCGGCTTTGGCCAGATCTCTTTGGCTAAGAAACTTTCGCTCTCGTAATTCACGCAGTGATGACATTCTGCCCCACGTTTACATGCCTCGACGAATTCTAGGCGGCTCCTCGGCCATCGGTCTACCGCTCAGGAGTTGATAGAGCCTTTAGTGCGACTTGACAATGAATAGATGTACGATTAGAATTAGATTCATGGGTTGCTCGATATGTTCGACCCGAGGCGAGCTTGATCGGCATCATGTCATACCCAAACGAATGGGCGGCAGCCGGGATAAGCAGGTCCATGCGCAATCGAATCTGCTGACGCTATGCCGCCGGTGCCACCGGAATGTTCACGAGGGCGGTTGGGTGCTGACTCAGTCAGAGACGGAATTAAGAGTTACGGATAAGCGGACCGGGACGGAAGTGATGCGACGGTTGTATCGGTAAGGGTTTGATGCGGGTGCCTTCCTTTCTGGTTTCAGCCAAACCGAGTTGGTCCTTGGCGATGGCATCGGCTCTATTGCGTTTTTGGACGACGAGCAGCTAGTCGAGGCATTTCGAATCAGTAGAACTGTGGGCAAGAAGGCGTGGCTAATCCAGGCCGCCATCCTTTGTGAAGCCCAGCGTCGGAGTGTTTATGGCGAGGGCATGTTGGTCGGTATTGCGCGCCAGTTCGAAATCGGCGTTAGGCAGGCGGAAAAGTATGCGCTCGTCTGGCGAACATTCTTTAACCGCGCTGAAACGCCAGAAGCTTCGCAGGAATCCTCCACGAATAACGTCAACGTTGACGCAATCTTCCTAGAAGAACCGAGTTGGTACGTTGTTGCGGCGACGGAATCCCCAGCGCCGCATCAATGGCTGGCCTATGCGCAAGACAGAAAGGCTGAAAATCCCCGATACTCCATCAGCGATTTCCGTTCAGATATAGAATCCTCGCACCCGCCTAACGTTGAGAACCTTGTCCCGGCTGACGACGCGGACGAACGACGGCGGCGCTGGTGGCAGTGTCCTTGGGTGCAGCCCTTCTGTACCCGTGATGGCAGACCAATTCCGGTTGAAGATTGCGGGTGCGACCGAGATCGCGAACCGGCAGGTGCCGTCGTAGAGCGCACGCCATGACAAACGAGCCCAGCGGCTACGAGACAGCTTTGCAAGAATTCGCCCGCGACAAGAGGCTTGCACGATTGGCGAGGTTCGTTCGGGCGCGACCAGATGACCACTGTGACGCCTGCGGATCGACTCTGCCGCGCCTATTGTTCGGCCTCAAAGACGCTAAGACCGAACGTTGCTATTTCGTAGGCCAGAATTGCCTGAATTGGCTTCTCGAGGCCGGGCGTGTCGCGCGCGCTCGATTCAGACACAGTTCTGAGATCGCCTACGAGCGGGAAATGGAGCTTCGGCGCGAAGAGGAATCCGTCCCTTCGACCGACGGCCGCGAAATCATCGCCCGGCCATCCGCTGCAGCTGCGCCGCCAATGGCGGTGCGGCCGGCGATTGATGCGGTGGATCACACGAGAGTGGGACGATGGGTCCGGCAGAATGGAGCGCTCGTCTTGGAGGCGCCACGGGCCAACTTAGACCGGATGCTGATTATCATCGCCATCTCCCGTCTTTCCCGGCCGAGTAATGAGGCAGTCGAATATGACGGATAAGATCCAAGAGTTGAGACTGCTGGTCCAGAAGGCCTCGGGGACTCGGCCTCACTT
>QHWF01000437.1 GCA_003222455.1 Acidobacteriota bacterium | reverse complement strand
GAATTCCGCGGACGCCGGAACATCCAGTTACCCGCCTGGAGGACGACGTTGTTCGGCGCCGTGCTTTCGATCACTTCCGACGCGAGGAAGGTGTAGCCGCTGCGGGCCCGGAGGCCTGCAACCGGCGCAACGTCGATCGACAGCTCGGATCCACGGGCGCGAGACAATCCGATGTTGAAATACTGCGCCTCGAAGGTTGCGGGATTCGTCGTGCGAGTCGAAATCCGATCGCTGAAACGATTGGCGAACCACACGACCTCGAGCTTGGCGCGATCCGCGCCGAGCCGCTGCTCGACGCCCGCTTCGACCGTGCGCGACCGTTCGGGTTTCAGGTCCGGGTTCCCGCGGAAAAACGGCGACGGGCTGTACGACTCGAGGACCGTCGGCTCTTTGATGCCGAGGCCCGCGCTCGCACGTAGCTTCGTTTCGCCAAGTGTTCCGCGGGAGTTTCGCGCCACGAAGACGACGGAGCCGCGCGGCACGAACGCCGTGCCGAAGCTCGCGTTGTGCTCGACACGCCCACCCGCGGTGGTGAAGAGCCGATGCCACAAGGCCTGGTGCTGGAGCGACCAGCCGACGTTGTTGCGCGACGCACGGGTTATCGTCGGCGCCAGCCGGTTTTCGAGGGTGGCGCGCTCGCCGTCCCAATCGGCGAGGACCGTGACGAGGTGCTCGCCGTGCCGCGCGGCGCCTGTCAGCCGCCAGTCGGCCTGATAGCTCGCATGATGGCGGTGAAGGTTCGTGCGGCTGTCGAAGGGAAAATCAGAGAACGTGAATGGTGCGGCGCGTGCGCCGAAGCGCGGCACGAATGGAGGATCGGCGACGAGATTCGTCGATTGCTGGTCGGATGCGGCGAGCGAGTACGCCGCGCGCTGACGCAACCGGGTCGTCACCTGATGATCGAACGCCATCCCGCCAATGCCGTCGCTGCGCTCGAAGAACGCATCGAGATCCGGCCGTCCGAACGCGGTCTGTCCGGGCGTGCCGACGTGCTCGCGCTCGCCGCGGCCGATGAATCGGACGACGGCGGTATCGGAGATGGTCAGACCGAGATTTGCCGACAGGGTGGTGTTGTCGAACGCGCTGTTCGGCTCGCGATTGTCGGTCGTGAATCGCTGCGCGCCGGCCACGTAATCGAAGCGGCCCGACGCGCCCGACGCCGCCGCCCCGCCGCGCATGGTGCCGTAGGTTCCGCCTTCGAATGAAACGGTCCCCTGCGGTCGCGCCCGGGATCGATCGGGCCGCCTGGTGACGAGCTGAACGACGCTCGCCATCGCATCCGATCCGAAGAGTGCGGAGTGTGCGCCGCGGACAATCTCCACGCGTTCCAGATTGTCGGTGGTGAGATTGCTGAAGTTGAACGTTCCGCCCGGCTCGTTCAGCGGGATGCCATCCAGCAGTACCTTGTTGTAGTTGCTTTCGCCGCCGCGGACGAAGAGCGACGTCTGCGCCCCGGCTCCGCCGCTGCGCACGACCATCACACCCGGCGAGGCCCGCAGCAGATCGGCCACGAGCGGGATCCGTTTCCGCTCGAGATCGGCCGCCGTAAAGGCGGTGACGCTCGCGCCGACTTGATCGGCCGGCGCTTCGGTCCGTGTCGCGCTGACGACCACGGTCTCGTGAACGGGCGCGACAGCGAGCACGACACGCAGTGGCGCGGTGTCGCACGCCACGTCGGCAGTCTGGAATCCGGTGAGCGACACTTCGACGCGGCAGTCGGCGCCGGCGATCAGTTGAAAGCGTCCGGACTCGTCGGCGAACGTCGCTGCGTCCTGCGCCCGCGCCGGATCCAGCAGCCGGACGTAGGCGCGCGGGAGCGGTTGTCCGGATTGATCCACGACCGTGCCACTCACTTCACGATCGGCCGCGGACGCCACAGCGGGCGACGCCAGCCATGCGGCAGCACTGACAACGATTACGGGAATCATGGGGAGGCGGTCGGCTGCAAACGGCTGCCGCCACGGGCGGGGTGTGCGCATCAGGTTCCTCCCGGCGTCTCGCGCGCCGAAGAAAGGACGCCCCCGGGGCCAGGTTTCCTGACTCGCGGATCGAAACGTGCTGTGCACGCCTTCCCAAGCCGAAGCTCAGTGACGGGGCCGTGGTCCTGGAACACCAGAACCGGGCCCGGAGCGCAGCGTTTCCGCTTACAGTGGCGGGACCGTGTGGGCTTCGCACCCACTTCGCGTGGCCGCCGGGGCGAGCGTCAAATTGTCAGGCCGGCGAGTATAGCAGGGTTGCCTCGCATGAGCATTTTTACGTAACATTGCTTGTTCGTGTCCGAATACGGGACGCACACCCCTGATCCTGGAACCGAGAGGAAGCGCATGAGCAAGAGTTCGACTGTCACTGTTCGCGAGACGCCCGTCGAGCAGACGGCGTCGGCGGCAGTCGGGGGCCTGACGATTCACGGGGAGACGTTCATCGTGCAGACCGATCAGCGGATCGAGCTGGTCGATCTCACCAATCGGATCATGGAGTTCGTCCGGCGATTCAATATCCGCGAAGGGCTGGTCAGCCTCTGGTCGATGCACACGACGTGCGCCCTCTTCATCAACGAATTTCAGACGGCGCTGCTGGCCGACATCAAACGGTTCCTCGAACAGATGGTGGCCCGCGACGCCGGATGGCTGCACAACAATCCCGATCACTCCGACTGCGATCGGATGAACGCCGATTCGCATCTGCGCGCGCTGCTCCTCGGTCACAGCCTCACGCTGCAGGTGAGCGGGGGCGAAGTGGTGCTCGGGCAGTGGCAACGCATCCTCATGGCAGAACTCGATGGACCGCGCGCGCGCTCGCTCCGCGTTCAGGTCTGGGGCGTATCCTGACGGAGACATCTGGTCGTTGATACAGTCGCGTCTACGCGCCGCCGGCCTGGGAGACATCACCGCAAAACTCGACACCGGCTGTCGGCTGAATCTCGCCGACGGGATTCGACTGTTCGATTGTCCGGATCTGCTCGCCGTTGGCTGGCTGGCGAACCGCGAGCGCGAGAAGCAGCACGGCGACCGCACGTTTTACAACTACAACATCCGGCTCGAGGCCACCAACGTCTGCGTCGCCAGCTGTCTGTTCTGCTCGTTTGCACGCCTGAAGCCGGGCGACCCCGGCGCGTACACGATGTCGCTCGAGCAGGCATGGGACAAGCTCCGGCAGCGCGCTCACCAGCCCCTCACCGAAATCCACATCGTCAACGGCCTTCACCCGGATCTACCGTTCGATTACTACACCGACCTGCTGCGCGGCTTCAAGCGCATCCGGCCCGACATCCACCTCAAATGCTTCACCGCGGTTGAAATCGCGTTTTTCGCCGATCTGTACGCGATGACCGACGAGCAGGTGCTGCGCGCGCTGATGGCCGCGGGCCTCGATTCGCTCCCCGGCGGCGGCGCCGAAATCTTTGCCGAGCGCGTCCGCCGCAAGATCGCGCACGACAAGTGCGGCACCGATCGATATCTCGATATTCACCGTACGGCGCATCGGCTCGGCATGCGATCGAATGTGACGATGCTGTACGGTCACATCGAAACGGGTGAGGAGCGCGTGGATCACATGCTGCGCGCACGCGCGCTCCAGGACGAGACCGGCGGGTTCCAGGCATTCATCCCGCTGGCGTTTCATCCCGACAACAACCAGATGCGCAAACTTCCGGCGCCGAGCGCCGCCGACTCGCTCCGGGTGCACGCGGTGGCGCGGCTCGTGTGCGACAACATTCCGCACGTGAAGGCGTTCTGGATCGCGACCGGGATCGAGGTGGCGCAGACCGCGCTGTGGTTTGGCGTCGACGATCTCGACGGCACGGTACAGGAAGAGAAGATTTACCACATGGCCGGCGCACGAACGCCCGAGGCGATGACGCCGCGTCAGATCGAGCGTCTCATCCGCGCGGCGGGCCGCGAACCTGTGGAGCGCGACACGCTGTAC
>QHWF01000436.1 GCA_003222455.1 Acidobacteriota bacterium | reverse complement strand
TTTGACCGACGAGCAACGGCGCGAGGCGGGATGCATCGCCGGCCGAATGCCACCGTATTTATGAAAGTCAGCACTAAGCCTGCGCCGATTGTCGCGGGAGCGGGTCGGCGCTGCTGGCGGTCGCCGCGAACAGGCCCGCCAATTGAGCCGCGACGATGGTGACGAGCGCTTGAATGCCTTCCGATCGTTCGCTGCCCGCACGAATTTCAGCAGATAAGGCGCCGATGCACCCGTCCGGCGCCAGGATCGGTGCGACGATGGCGCCGCTCGCTCTCCCGGGCGTCGAGGGAACGATCTGCTGAAGGCCGGTGCGGTAAGCAGCGGCCGCCGCATTGTTGGCCGATCGTGACACGACGGGCATGCGCGCGACGACCTGCGGGCTGTAGCCGTGCGCGACGACCGGCTGCAGGTCGGTGCCTCCCGGGCTCTCCAGCCAGACCACCAGCCCGTTCGCGTCCATCGAGTCGGCGGCTCGAGCCAGCATTCGCTTCAAGTCGTCGACATCGCGAACGCGTCCGAACTCCGTGCAGAGCTCGGCGGCGATTCCTGGAAACGGCGAAACCGGCGGCGGCGGCGGAGATGCCTCGACGGCCGCGGCGACCGGCTGACTCGGATGAGCCCATTCCTCGACGGGTCGCGACGGTTTCTGGTGCCGGACCGGCACGAGCCACAACATGATCGTGACCACGACAACGGCTGTCGCCGCCAGCGTCGTCGCCTGCTGCCTGCGTAGGTTCCCCTCGGTGGCGTCGAATGCCTGTTGCTCGGCCAGCCTCGCCATCTCCACCTGACGTGCCGCGGTTGCCGCCGCATCGCCGCCTTCCGTGAAGATGACGTCGGCCGCCATCAGGTGATCGCCCGAGCTCAGATACTCGCGAATGCGTTTCTCGGTGGTCCGGAGCTCCTTGACGGTGGCCTCGGCTTCCATCAGCGCCTGATGTCCGGGAGCGCTTCGGGCGGCCCGTCGCAGCGATCCGATCGCAGCGGTGACCTGTTCGATTGCCGCAGCAACCCGGGGCATCCAGAAGGCGGCGCCCTGTCCGGCCGCGACGTACGCCTGCTGGCCGACGCGGAGCTCGGCAATCGCATCCGTGGTTTCGCGTGCGTGTCGATCGAATGCGCGAACCGACGATGAGAGAATCGAGATATGTCTTTCGGAGCGGGCGAGGAGAACGGTTGCGGCGCCGATCGCGATCAAGGCCACCGCGCCGAATGTCAGGCGCGTCGTTCGTGAGCGCATTGAAGACCCGCGACAGTGGGCTGCAACGGCGCCCAGAGTAGCATAGTTTCTGGAGATTGCAGATTGCAGATTGCAGATTGCAGATTGCAGATTGGAGACTTCAGATTGGAGATATTGAAATCTGAATCTGAAATCTGCAATCTGAAATCTACAATCTGGAATCGCCCTCGTCATCGTCTCGCTCTACGAACACCGGCTGTGCCGGATCGAGACGGCCATCGCCGATCGCGGCGATCAGGCGTTCGTAGGCGGTGGCGGCCTCGGAGAGCGACGGGTACCCGTGCTCGCGCTGCAGTGCGCCGGTTCCCGAGTAGACCAGCGTGAAGTATCGGCCCGACGCGTATTGAAGCTGCAGCAGATCGCTGGGCATCTCCGGATCGCCCTCCTGGCCGAGCAGGTCCATCAGCGCGACCGACCACTTCCGCCCTTTCGGATCGGTCACGAGGTCGCGTTGGAGATACCGCCAGTCGTCCATCGACCAGAGTGGCACGTTGCGTCCTTTGCGTTCGATCGTGACGTTCGCTCCAGAGAGTTCTCAGAGCGGGCCTGAGCTCACATCTCCGCTTCCTCCGTGTCGATTACTCGGACACGCTCCTAGCAGGCTGCTGACAAACGCAGCCTGAAGTGAAAAGTTAAAACAGAAAAGTCAAAAGCAGGCGGAAAATCGCACTTTTCTGTTTTAGCTTTTCAGTTTTAACTTCAGGTCGGCGCCCTTTTTCAGCGACCTGCGCTGTTGCGTTCGTCAGGGATTGGAGCGCGAGTCAGCCGAGCGGCTCGTCATCAGATCGTCGAGCGCGCGCGCGACCTGCGAGCCGGTGAACGGCTTTGGAATCAGCAGGACTCGCTCAGCAGCCCGAGCCCGAAGGCTGGCATCGGCCTTGTCCGGCGTGTCGCTGATGATCACGACAGGCAGCGCCTGGCCATGCTCGGCGCCGCGTACCGTGTCGAACAGCGATTCGCTCATCTCGAATACCGAGCAGTCGAGCACGAGCACATCGGCGTGATGTTCGGCGATCAACTCGATGATGCTCGTATCGTAGCCGCTTGCCACGACATCGAAGCCGCGTTCGCGGAGAGCGAACGAGAGCAGTTCGGCGATCTCCGGCGTGTCATCGATGAGCAGGACGCGGTATGGCGCCATTCGAAATTCGGAATTAGGAATTCGGAATTTGGAATGCGAGAACGAATTCCGAATTCCGAATTCCTAATTCCAAATTGCACATTCGACTAGTCCTCTACGCCGTGCTGAGGCGTTGTTTCTTGCCCGCCGCCGGTTCCAGGTCGAGTACCCACACGCGGCCGCCCGCCGTGTAGTAGGCGCGGGCGTCGTCCTCAATCATGGCGCCCCACGCCTCGAGCGTGCGCATCGCAAACGTGTACCCTTCGAAGTTCGCTTTCGTGTGAGTGAGCACTTCGTTGGTGTGCCAGTTGTCGTTCAGGATGGCGTCGCCGGCGTGGACGCGCGTGACCGTGTAGTACCGATCGTGCGCCGCCTCGGGGCGCACGTCGCGCGTCGATCCTCGTTTCTTGCCTTCATTGACAATGTAGCTTTGCGGCGCGGTTTCTTCGCTCACGGGCACCCTCTACCAGGTCGTCTGCAAAAGCGCCGACCCGAACTGAAAACTGAGAACCTAAAAAGTCAAAAGTCCAAAACAAGCTCACTTTCAAGTTCTCAGTTCTAACTTTTCACTTCAGGCTGCGTTCTTCAGCAGCCTGCTACACAGTATGCGCGACCACGGCAGCCGCTTCCGCGGACGCCATGTCCGCCAGAGCCTTCGGATCGGCAGCTTTCAACAGCGGCTCGGGCAAGGCCACCTGCATCATCCGCCATTGCTCGTTGGCGAACTTCTGCAGCGTCGCAATGTGCTCGGCATGCAGGTGACCGAACCGTCCCTGCAGCTTCAAGTACTCGGAGACCGGCCGCATGGTCTGCGGCCGGAAGCTGTAGTCGAATTCGCGCCGCTCCGGGCTCCACTCCCAGATCGGATAGAGGCCGCATTCGACGACCAGGCGGCCGAGATCGATCGATCGCGGCGTTTCGTACACGAAACCTTTCTGGCACGGCGTGTACACCATCAGAAAGGCAGCGCCCTTGTGATTCAGTCCCTTGCGAACCTTGTTCATCAAGTCGATCGGATAGCCGACGCTCGCGGTGGCCACGTAGCAATGGGGATGCCCGGCTGCCATCATGCGGGCCAGATCTTTCGGGAACAGCTTCTTCGCTTCCGGAATCATCGGCCCCGGCGGCGAGAACGTCGTCATGCCGCCGTACGGCGTGCGCGAGGAGGCCTGAATGCCCGTGTTGGCGTACTGCTCGTTGTCGTAGCAGATGATCAGGCAGTCGTGGTCGCGGTAGAGCGCACCCGAGATCGACGCCAGCCCGATGTCGGAGGCACTGCCGTCGCCCGCCTCGCAGATGATGTTGGGAAACGGACCCTTCCACTTTCCTTTGCGAATCATCGCTTCGTACGCGGCGGCGACGCCCGCCGTGAAGCTGCCGGCGCTGCCGATCTGCGTGTGCGCCCAGGGCACGTTGTACGGCGTGCACAGATACGAGCTGTTCGCGACATACATGCAGCCGGTCGGGCCGACGAGGATGGTGTTGTCGCCCGAGGCTTTGCTCGTCATCCGGTACTGGATCGAGGGTCCACAGCCGGCGCACGTGCGGTGACCGGGCACGAACGGTTCGGTCTGCGGCAAATCGGGGTTGTAGAAACGCGCCCCCTGATTCGGGCTGCCGAGCATCGGCAACATCTGTCGTTCAATTTCAACGGCTGGCATTCTGACCTCCGACACTGCGATCGCGGGTTTGAAGCGTTTCGACAGTCTGCTTTCAGCAGCAGTACCGCAGATTGTTCCCATTTCTTGCCACGAAGCCACGAAGCTCACGAAGAAGAAAATACAGCTGGTGTTCTTCGTGCAGTCGAGCAGCTTGCCCGTCATCCAGTAGAACTCCTTCAGGACAATCGCCTCGCCGCCCATGCCGGCCATGAACGAGACGACGAGCGGCCGCGCCGGGCTTTCGTACAGCGCCGCGCACACCTCGGCGTACAGCGAGCCGCCGCTGCTCACGCTGCCCAGCCCCATGTTGGTCTCGACGACGCCGACGGCCTTGAACCGGCTGAGCGATTCCATCACACGGTCGGCCGGATACGGCCGGATCGTGCGCAGCCGCACCAGACCGACCTTGGCCCCGCGTGAGCGCATATGCCGGATCGCGTACCGCGCGGTCACCGCGTGCCCGCCCTGCATGAAGAAGACGACGTCGGCGCCGTCGGTCATGAACTCTTCGAGCCACGGATCGTACCGGCGGCCGAAGATCCGGGCGAATGCGTCGTGCACCTCCTCGATGACCGGCACGGCGCCTTCCATGGCGCGCGCCCGCTCCAACTGGAGGGGCGGGCCCTGCTCGGGCATGATCTGCGGCCCGTGCGAGACCGGCCGGCGCGGGTCGAGCGGATAGGGATGTTTATAGGGGGGAAGAAACTCCTTCACCTGACCCGGATCCGGGAGCTCGCAGTCGGTGGTGATGTGCGAGACGAAAAACCCGTCCTGACACACCATCTGCGGGAGCAGGACGCGCGGGTCCTCGCCGATCCGATAGGCGATCAGATGGTTATCGAAGGCTTCCTGCGCGTCGCATGACCACCCCATGAGCCATCCCATGTCGCGTGTCGACAACGCGTCGGTATGCTCCGATCCGAAGTCACCCGGCGGATCGAGCGTGCGATCCGCAATCATCATCTGCACCGGCATCCGGCTGCCGGAGATCGGCGAGTACAGCTCGTAGGCGAACTGCACCCCGACGCCGGAACTGCCGGTGAACACGCGCGCGCCGCTCGACGAGGCGCCGTGCGCAATGCTCAACTGCGAGTGCTCGCTGTCGGCGACGATGTACTCGGCGTCGAGCTCGCCGTTGGCGACCATCTGCGCCAGCGCCATCATCGTCGCGGTGTACGGGCGGATCGGGTAGGCCGTGATCACGTCGACGTCGGCGTACTTCGCCGCCTGCGCCGAGGCGACGCAGCCGTTGATGCGAACCCGCTACTGGAGTCAACTAAATAGCCCATTTCCTTCAAATTTCCTTGGGCGGCTGATGCGGCACCATCCGGAGCTGCTCCGCCTGACGGCCGTGCAGTCCCGGCGTAATGGCGAACGCCGTGTCCATCCGGATCACGCCGGTGTCGAAATCGAGCTCCGGCACGCCTTCGAGGCAGCCGGTCGGGCATTCCTCGATGCAGACGCGGCAGCCCTTGCAGTAGTCGACGAGGATCTTGTAGAGGCCGTTCGACCGATCCTTGCGGATGATGCAGGGTTCGGGGCACACGAGGTAGCAGTTGTCGCAGGCGTTGCAGGTGCCGCAGCTGAAACAGCGGTTCGCTTCTTCCATCGCCTGCTCTTCGCTGAACGCCTGAATCACTTCCTCCTGCGTGCGGCGCCGGCTGACCGGCGGCAGCATGTCCTGTTTGACCCGCGCGAAGTGCGGGAAGTAGGTCATGTTCATGCGCGCCAGGTCGGTGATGACGTCGAGCGGCACCGTCCGCTCCTGCAGCGCCTGGCCGCGGACCACCGTGTCGAGATTGAACGCCACCCGCTTGCCGTCGCCGACCGCGTTCACCACCATCAGCGGCTGGCCCGACCCGATTTGGACGATGTCGCCCGCGGCGAAGAACATCGTCCTTGATTGTCCCGCGCTCGCTCTTGAATTCATCGGGCAGCCACTTCAGCGAGGCGTGCTGGCCGACGGCGATGATCACGTTGTCGACCGCGAAGCGCTGCGCCGGGCTCTCGCGATCGATCGCAATCGGCGAGGCGTTGATCGCCCCGGTGAAGCGGGCAGGATGCAGCTGCAGCGCTTCGGCCTTGCCGTGGCCGAGCACCGCCGTCATCGCCAGCCCGTGCATCAGCTCGACGCCCTCGTCGATCATGTCGTGCAGATCTTCCGGCACGCACGGCATCTCGCCGGTCGTGCTCTCGACCGTGATCATGGTCACTTCTTCGGCGCCCTGGCGCAGCGCCTCGCGGGCGCAGTCGATGGCGGTGTTGCCGCCGCCGATCACTGCCACGCGCGGGCCGAGCCTGACCTTCGACGTGCCCATGCCGATATCGCGCAGGAACGGCAGGCC
>QHWF01000435.1 GCA_003222455.1 Acidobacteriota bacterium | reverse complement strand
GAACGCTTGGAGCGACTTCGCATTCGCGGCGAGAACCGTCGGAGCAGGCCGTCTCAATCGCGCGAAAAACGCGGCGCAGCCAATGACAGGGCGCGCAGGCCGTAACCGGCGGGCGCCCGGCGTGCGGTTTGTGCACGCTGGGGTGCCATTGGCTGCGCGCCGCGTTCCACTCGGCCTTCATGAATCATTCCGCGGTAGCTCGCCGAATCGCCGTCGAGCGAAGGTTGGGCCTTTGCGTTCCAAGCGGCGTCAACCAGACGCGCTCAACGATCGGCCGCCGGGGCGTCGTGGAGCACGACGCTCAGGAGGGCGTGGTGAACCTTGAGGCCGCCGTTGTAGTCGATGAAGCCGAGTTTCCTGAACTTGTTCATGAAGAAGTTCACCCGCGAGCGCGTCGTCCCCACCATCTCGGCTAGCACCTCCTGCGACATCTTGGGCAGCACGCGTTGCGGTCCATCCGGCTTCCCGTAGCGTGCGAGCAGGAGCAGCGTGCGCGCCAGCCGCTTCTCACTGGCGTTGAACAGATGATCGACGAGATCCTCTTCGAGACGATTGTTGCGGGCGAGCATGTGCGCAATGAACCGGTCCGAGAGCGCGTGGTGCCGGTGGAGCAGGCGAATCATCTGCCGTTTGGGGATGACCAGGATCCGGCTCGGCGTCATCGCGGTCGCCGTCGCGAGGCGAACGGGTTGACCGGCCAGCGCCCCTTCACCGAAGAAGTCGCCCGGGCTCAGGACGCCCACGACCGCCTCTTTGCCCTTCTGGGACACCACCGACAGCTTCACGCTTCCGTGTTGAATGTAGAGGACGGTATCGGCCGGATCACCCTGCGCGAAGATGCCCGTGGCTGGCGGATAGTCCACGGCCTTTCTCGCCATCCCGGCGGAATTGAGGAAGGCCTGTGCGTCGAACAGTCGCTTCTTCGGTACAGCCACCCGATCGGTAACAGTATCCTAAGAATCGGGACCGTGCCGATCGACCGCTCAGTCGCGCAGCACGACACTCAGCAGGGAGTTGTTGATCTTGAGCGGGAGCTCAGCATTGTATTCGATGAACCCCAATCGCTTGAACTTGTTCAGAAAGAAGTTCACCCGGGAACGCGTCGTCCCGACCATCTCCGCGAGCGTCGACTGGGAGATCTTCGGCACCACGCGGGCGGGTTTGTCCTGCATCCCGTAACGCGCCAGCAGCAGCAGCGTGCGCGCCAACCGCTTCTCGCTCGAGTTGAAGAGCTGATCGATGAGGTCCTCCTCAATCCGGATGTTGCGCGCCAGCATGTGTGAAATGCAGCCCGATCATCTTCTCTTTGCCGACGAGCAGGATCGTGGCCGGCGTGATCGCCGTGGCGCTGCCCATGCGAAGCGGCTGGCCCGCCAGACACGCCTCGCCAAAGAACTCGCCGGGACCGAGCATCGCGACCACGGCCTCTCGGCCGGTTTTCGACAACACCGACAGCTTGACGCTGCCGGTTTGAATGTACATGACGTGTTCGCAGGCGTCGCCCTGCGTGAAGACGGCGTCGCCTCGCCCGAACTGCACGATCGTTTTCGTCGCGCCCGCCGACTCGAGAAACGCCTGCGCGTCGAAAACGGACAGCGCCTTCCCGCCGTCGGAGGATTTTCTGACGTGTCTTCTAGTCATGGAGCCCACCATCACACCCAGGCGGACGCGCGCAAGAGATGTACACATTCAAGAGGGCGTCAATTCCAAATTCTGGGCAAGCGGGAGCCTGACGATGAATTCACTCCCCTTCCCGGCGCCTTCGCTCTGCGCTTCAACGCTGCCGCCGTGCAGCAGGACGATTTCCCGCACCACGCTCAGACCGATGCCGAGACCGGTGCCTTCCTGCGGCCGCGATTGCGAATACAAATCGAACAGATGTGGCAGCGCCTCGGCCTCGATTCCGCGTCCCGTGTCGCCGACCCGCACGATGATGGTCGACGCGGTCCGCTCCGCCACTATCGTGATCCGGCCACCGAGGTGCGTGTATTTCACGGCATTTCGCAGGAGGTTCGAGACGACCTGCAGCAACCGCTGCTGGTCGCCGTCAACCCATATCGGCTCGCGCTCGCCGGCGACGACGATCTGCTGGCCGCCTTCGACATCCGCGACGGCATCACCCATGACCCTCTGCAGATCGAGCCGGCACTTCTGCAATGTCACCTTCCCCTGCGCCCATCGCGTGGCATCGACCAGATCTTCTACGAGACGACTCATCTGTCCGAGTTGCCGCCGCATCACGGCCGCGGCCCGGCGTGCCACCATGGCATCGGGAGCCATGCGGACGACCTCGGCTGCCGCGAGCATCGCCGACAGCGGCTGCCGGAGCTCATGGGCCAACGTGGCGATGAAGGTGTCTTTTCGCCGGCTGTGATGTGCGGGTGACCGATTGACGCGCGTGTCCGCAGCGAACTGCTCGGTTGCCTGAGCGTCCCATCCGTCTAACGTCGTCGCAGCGGAGATGTCCTGGGCCATTCGGTACCTCGATGAGCCGCCACGATTCCCTTGATTCATCGTGTGCCTCTTTCAAATTGCACGCGGTCCGACACATGTGCACCGAAGTGTGAAGACGGTCTGCTGTCAAGCTGCTACGGCGAAGGTTGGTATCCTGCCGATCGTGACGAATTGCTCCGGCACGTCGCTCAGCGGCGTCGCGAGCAAATCATCGATCTTGACAGTCAGCCGCGCCGATCGGCGCCATGAAGCACGTCTGCAACCGTGGGGCCTTTGACCTCGGGCCAGAGCAGGAGAACAATGGCTGGCGGGACCAGGCTCAGAGCCAACAGCATGGCGCCCGTCCCGATCGTCACCGCTGCTCCAAACGCAACGGCGGCGGCGACGACGAGTGAAACAGCCGCAAACCAGGACTGGATCAAGCTGGATCCAGTGACAGGCATGGTATTCACCTTTCGAGCGTACTTGGGATTGGGACCACCGGACTGTCCCCGATTGAACAGCGCGGGTCAGCCTGAGTGTCCGTCGTCAATCCACGCCGCGCCGTCCGCGGTCACGGAAGGCTCGCACTCCTCCCGATTCAAGAGCTCGGGCAATGCGGCAATGGCCTCCTCGCGGCTGCCGAACCAGCGGTCGGTGTCGACCGACGGCAGCTTGTCGCCGTCGGCGAACCGGTTCGGCAGGGGAAGGAACGCGAACCTGTGAGTGAGCGGGTCTTCATAGATCGTATATTTCATGGTCGGTCACGTCTGACATGAAGATGCCCGTCGCGAGCAGCTCGAGACACTACGCCCCGGCGTTCGCCTGCTGGTCGGGGAGCTGCGAGATGACCGCCTCGGTCGTCAGCAGCAGCGACGCAATCGACGCGGCGTTCTGCAGGGCCGAACGGACCACTTTGGCTGGATCGATCACGCCCGCCTGCACCAGATTCTCGTAGCGCTCCGTCTGTGCATTGAAGCCCTCGTCGCCCGCCATCTGTTTGACGCGTTGCACGACGATCGAGCCTTCGTGACCCGCGTTCATCGCGATCCAGCGCATCGGTTCCTCGATCGCCCGGAGGACGATCCTGACGCCGACTTGCTCGTCGCCCGGAAGCTCGAGGTTCTCGAGCACCTTCGCGGCCCGCAGCAGGGCCACGCCGCCTCCAGCCACGATGCCCTCTTCGACAGCCGCTTTGGTTGCGTGCATCGCATCTTCGACGCGCGCCTTCTTCTCTTTCATCTCGGTTTCCGTCGCCGCCCCGACTTTGATGATCGCCACGCCACCGACCAGCTTGGCCAGCCGCTCCTGCAGCTTCTCGCGGTCGTACTCGGACGTGGTGTCTTCGATCTGCGCGCGCAGTTGCTTGATGCGGCCCTCGATCGCGGCCGGGCTGCCGGCACCTTCGAGGATGGTGGTGTTGTCTTTGTCGATCGTGACCTTCTTGGCTTGACCGAGGTCTTCCAGCTTCATGTTCTCGAGCTTCACCCCGAGGTCCTCGGTGAGGGCCTTGCCGTTGGTCAGGATGGCGACGTCTTCGAGCATCGCCTTGCGGCGATCGCCGTAACCGGGCGCCTTGACGGCCGCGACCTGGATCGTCCCCCGTAACTTGTTCACGACGAGCGTCGCCAGCGCCTCGCCCTCGAGATCCTCCGCGATGATCAGGAGCGGACGGCCGGACTGCGCCACCTTTTCCAGGATGGGCAGCAGATCCTTCAACGACGAGAGCCTTTTCTCGTGGATGAGAATTGCTGGATTCTCGAGGACCACTTCCATCCGCTCGGGATTCGTCACAAAGTACGGCGACAGATACCCGCGGTCGAATTGCATGCCTTCGACGACCTCGAGCGAGGTGTCGATGCTCCTGGCTTCTTCGACGGTGATGACGCCGTCCTTGCCTACCTTGTCCATCGCTTCGGCGATGATCCGCCCGATGGTCTCGTCGTGGTTCGCCGAGATCGTGCCGACCTGGGCGATCATCGACCCGCTGACGGGCTTGGACATCTTCTTCAGCTCACCCGTGATCGTTTCGACGGATTTCTCGATGCCCCGTTTGAGCGCCATGGGGTTCGCGCCGCCGGTGACGTTCTTCGCGCCTTCGCGATAGATCGCCTGCGCCAGCACCGTGGCGGTCGTCGTCCCATCGCCGGCGATGTCCGACGTCTTGCTCGCCACTTCCTTCACCATCTGTGCGCCCATGTTTTCGATCGCGTCCTTCAGCTCGATTTCCTTCGCGACCGTCACGCCGTCCTTGGTGATCGTGGGCGACCCGAATTTCTTGTCGAGAATCACATTGCGTCCCTTCGGCCCGAGGGTCACCCTTACCGCGTCGGCCAGACTGTTGACCCCGCGAAGGATGGCCTGCCGGGAGGAATCGCCATACACAATTTGTTTTGCCACTGCGTGTCTCCTGTGTGCCGTGTCCGGCTGCCGGCGGTTCGAGCCGCAGCCAGGGTCTGTTGCGGAGCGTTGAGCGGGGCGCGCGGGCCGGTTACGTCCTCGCGGCCGTCACGCCGCCGTCGATGACGGCCAGTACTTCGTCCTCTCGCATGATGAGATATTCCTCGCCATCAAGCTTGACCTCCTGACTCGTGTATTTGCCAAAGAGGATCAGATCGCCGGCCTTGACATCGAGAGGGACGCGCTTGCCGTCGCCTTTCACCTTGCCATGAATTTCGTCTCCAATCTGCCACTGAACGGATGATTCCTGGGAGCGTGTCCGACTGACTGGCGCCGCGTTCTTTCTTTGCGTCCTTTGCGCTTGCCAGCCGTAGCTCGATCGAGTCGCGTCGAGCGCAGGCTGGGCCTCTGCGTTCGATCCTAACGTCCTCTCTGGACCGACGACGCGCTTCACACGCGGGCTTCGAGGAGGGCACAACCCTATCGACTGCGCCAACGGCATGCGTCACCTGTCCTCGGGCGCGGATGACGCCAGTGGAAGGCCGGCCGGACGAAACACGCCGCGCCACAGTCTCGCGAAGATGCTCCGATGACGACCCGGCCTCCGTTCGCTCGGTGCGCCACCTCCTTCGCGCTCGCGCTCGAGTCGTGCGCGACCGGAGCCGGCTGCCTGCGCGCGAGGCGTCTCCGCCGCGGCGGCGGCGCTGGCCGGTCGAACGGCAGGGCGGCCGGCGCGCATTTCGAATGCGCCGGGGATCAGCACGGGCAAGCCGCTTTGTGCCGCCTGTTGAAGAAGCGCCACGGTGTCTTCCGCCGGCGTGGCGTGGTGGGCACTCATCGTTCCGCCCATTCGACGAATGCCGGCGGAATCTCGTTGCGCACGATCATGACGCGCAGAATGCGATCGTCGCGAAGCAGCGTCGCGGTGCCGAGACGGGCCGCGTCAACCGTCGGGTAACGGGCCCATGCCGCAGCGAGACTGGTCGCCGACCCGCGCCTCATCGTG
>QHWF01000434.1 GCA_003222455.1 Acidobacteriota bacterium | reverse complement strand
TCGATCTGAAGACCTATCACACCTTCGACACGACGATTCCGCTGGTCGACTTCGATCGCAAGTACCCGTACGACCAGGTGTTGGAGTGGTTGGCCGCGTCAGTAGCGCCGCTCGGACAGGAATATCAGCGCGAGCTGCGCGACACGCTCCGCGGCGACTGGGTGGACGTGTACGAGAATCCCGGCAAGCGCAGCGGCGCGTATTCGGCGCCGGTGTACGGTGTGCACCCGTACATGCTTTTGAACTACAACGACACGCTGGACGCGGTGTTCACGCTGGCGCACGAGATGGGCCACTCGATGCACACGCTGCTCGCCAGCGCCCACCAGCCGTTCGTCTATGCCGCCTACACCATCTTCGTCGCCGAAGTGCCGTCGACATTGAGCGAGGCGTTGTTTCTCGACTACATGCTCGACCGCGCCACCGACGACCGCGAGCGGATCGTGCTGCTTCAGCACGCCATCGACGCGATCGTCGGAACCTTCTATACGCAGGTCATGTTCGCCGATTACGAGCTGCAGGCCCATCGTCTGGTGGAGGAGGGGCGGCCGGTCACGGGCGACACGCTCAGCGACATCTATTTGACGCTGCTGAAGGCGTATCACGGGGACGCCCTCGATTACGACGAGCTGTCGCGGGTGACCTGGGCGCGGATTCCGCACTTTTTCAGTACGCCCTACTACGTCTACCAGTACGCGACGTGCTACGCGTCGAGTGCGGAGCTGATGAAGCACTTGCGGAGTGCGGACCCACAACAGCGCGCCGCCGCGGTCGAGCGGTATGTGACGTTGCTCAAGTCGGGCGGCAGCGATCATCCGATGCCGTTGCTCCAGCGCGCGGGGGTCGATCTCGGCACGCCGGAACCGGTCCGGGCGGTGGTCGATCAGTTCGACCGGCTGGTGACGCAGCTCGAAGACGCCATCCGGAATCTTTCGTAGGATCACCTGCAATCTCTCCGGAGCCAGAGCTCAGCTTTTTGGGTCGATCCAGCTGACCGCGATCCCGATGTGTCACCAGAGGCACAGCGCTTGCGTAATCAATCAGCTCACTCAGACAGGGGAGCCCGGCGAATGGCCATTGGATCATTGAAGGATCTCTACATCGACGAGCTCGCATGCCTCTACGACGCGGAAACGCAGGTGGTCCGGACCCTTCCGCGTCTGGCCGAAGCCGCACATGCGCCGGAGCTGCGCGAAGCGCTGATCAAGCACTGTGAAGAGTCGCGCCTGCACCTCGAGCGCCTCGAACTGATCTTCACGCACTGGGGCGAGCGGCGCCGCTCCCGTCCGTGCCCGGGGATTGCCGGCATTGTTCAAGAAGCGGACGGTCGTCTGCATGAAGAAGCGACAGACGACGTCCGCGATGCAGCGATTATCGGCGTGGCGCAACGTATCGAGCATTACGAGATCGCCACGTACGGCTGCGCGCGCACGTACGCGCGGCGCCTCAACCGGCCGGACGAAGCCCGGCTGTTACAGGAGACACTCGAGGAGGAGGGGCGCAGCGATCATCGTCTCACCGAGATTGCCGAAGCGCACATCAATGACGATGCAAGGAGCGAAGCGGACCTTGCCGAAACGCCCAAGCCGAGCGGACGGCTGCAGTTCGTTCCTGCCGTTGCCGCGTCGCACGGGCACGGGGCGCACGAACGCCTTCCGGTTTGCAGCGATTCCGACGAGGAGCTGGGGACGTTCGACGGGCTGATCGTCGATACCGCCTCGCAGGAGCCGCGCTACGCGGTGGTCGATTCCGGCGGCTTGCTCATTCATCGCCGCTATCTGCTGCCGTTCGAGGCGGTCAGTTTCGACGCGGAGACACGGATGCTGAGAGCGCAGGTGGCCAGGGATATCGCCAGCCGCTATCCGTCGTTCGATCCCCACGCGTTCGGAAAGATGAGCGACAGCGAGTTGCGCCGCTACGAGGCGCGGCTGGTTCGCCTGTTCCCGCGGAGCGCGCAGCACACCACGCGCACGGCGCCGGCGACGACTCCCGAGTGGATCATGACCGGCACGTGGATCACAGTCCCGCCGGATCAGGAGATCCGGTTGAACGACGACACGCGACCATTCGCGAATGAATTCCGGCCGACGGCCACCGGACGGCAACCGGCGACCGATCCTCTCACACGGGACCAGGTGGTTGGAGGCGAGACGGACGCCAGCCGGCCGCTCAGCCGCGAAGACATCGCGTCGCCGCCGCACGGGGATAAGCTTCGCTAGGACTGGCGACTGCCGACTGATGACTGATGACTGTCGTGCGTCGCCCAAATCTCCGCCGCGGCGCGGCGGCCGGTCTCGATCGCACCGTTCATATAGCCTTGCCACTTCAGGCTCGTATGTTCGCCGGCGAAGACGATGCGGTTGCAGGGCCGCGCGAGCCAGGGCCGGAGCGCCGTTTCGAACTCCGGATCGAAGAAGGCATATCCTCCGCGGGCGAACGGATCGTCTTCCCAGACCACCTGGCGCCAGGCCATGAGATCGGCGCGTTTGGAGCCGAGCCAGTCGAGTGCGCGCGCCAGCCCCGCCGCACCTTCTTTCGCCGTCAGGGCCTGCGTCGCGTCGCTCGCGCTGCCGCCGGCAAGCAGCGCCAGAATGCCGCCGGCGCCGCGCTGCTCCTCGTTCCCTTCCCACAGGGCGCCGAACGAGAGCGGCGACCCGAACGCCCGCGGCCGGCCCGGCACGCGCCAGAACCGGCGTGAGAACTGCAGCAGGCTTTTGGTGGCGCGTCCGTATCTGAGCCGTGCGAACGCCTCGTGCTGCTGCGCCGGCAAGGACGGCGTGAACGGGATCCGGCGGAGGACCGATGCCGGCAGCGTCATGACCAGGTAGTCGCAGGCGATCTGCGAGAGCGCGTGTGCATTCTTGACGCTGACCCGCACGCCTTGTCCTCGATGCGACACCGCGACGACTTCGGCTTTCAAATGCAGCCGGTTCTGGAGCGGCGCCGCCAGGGCCGCCGCGAGCCGATCGTTGCCTCCTTCGATCCGATACATCGCGCCAGGCGCCACTTCGTCATCGCCCGAGAATTGATCCACCAGCGCGATGAGCGAGAGTTCATCGGGATCGGCGAGAAAGAATCCGCGAAGCCCCACCGTCGTGGCCCGCAGCTCTTCGTCGGCCTTCGTGTCGTCGAGCCAGGCCGCGACCGAGCGGCGCGCCACCTGCGCCGCGATTGGCGAGTCCCATCGCTGTTCTGCGAGTCGATACAGGCGAATCACCGGCTCGAGCCGCCGGGCGAGCAGCGCCCATCCACCTCCGGCGTCACGTTGCACGACCCGCGGCCGGTTTGCGCCGTTCTGACGGACGTAGGCGAATCCGCCGCGTAGAATCCGCGTCAGCTTCAGACCGAGCTCGGTGGCCAGGTCGCGAATCTCGCGCTGGTCCTCATCGATCATGTCGCCGCCGGCTTCCGCGTGCTGCCGCTCCAGGAACCCGTCTCGTACCGTCAAGACCCGTCCGCCCACACGATCGCGTGCATCCAGGACGGTCACGCCTGCGCCCATCGCGAGCAGATCGTGAGCCGCGGCCAGGCCGGCGAGCCCGGCGCCGGCGACGACCACCGATACCCCAGTCAGGGATTTGCGAAAGCCGTCAGCCACGTTTCCACTCTAAATGGAAACGCGCGCGCGGTACCGCTAAACTTGCGGACATGTTTCCCATGATGATTCTACTGGCTGCCGCATATGCCCATCCGGAACAGCTGGTCGAGACCGACTGGGTGGCAAGCCACGCGCACGACGCCACCATCCGCATCGTCGACATGCGGATGAACGGCTATGCAGAAGGGCACGTTCCCGGCGCGGTGTACCTCGCACCGGTTGCCATTCGCGACGCCAACAGCCCGCTGGCCTTTCTTCCGACGCCGGCGGCGTTCGAGGCGATGATGGCGCGGCTCGGGATTTCGGACGCGACACGCGTCGTCGTGTACGACGAACGAGGCGGCATCTACGCGGCACGACTCTGGTGGATTCTCAACTACTTCGGCCACCCGGATGTCGCCTTGATGAATGGCGGCTGGGTGAAATGGACGGCGGAACAGCGCCCGGTCACGACCGATGCCGCGGCGCCGGCTGCCGGCCGCTTCAAAGCACGCCCGCGCCCGGAGTGGCTGGCGACGGCCAGCGACGTCGCACGCGCGATCGACAAGCCGGGGGTGAAGATCCTCGACGCCCGCACCACCGCGGAAATCGAAGGGAAGGATCTCCGGAACATCAGGCGCGGCGGCTTCATTCCCTCGTCGATCCCCGTGTACTGGGAAGATCTGCTCGATCCGCAGCAGAAAACGTTCAAGCCGGCCGGCGAGCTCATAAAAATTTACGAAGAGCGCGGCATCCTGCCGTCACAGGACGTCATCGCGTATTGCCAGGTCGGCATGCGCGCGTCGGTCGATACGTTAAGACCCTCCGTTCATTTCCCGTCGCAACTGCACTCCAATAGCAATAGCAACGTGAGGGCCAAGAACTCGTCGATTCTGATTAGCTTGGAATTCTGACAGATTCTCGTGGATCTCTGAGGCGCGGTTCCTGTCGAGGATGTTGTTCGAAACGCGGCCGTTGTCTCCGTTACAGACACGTTACCCACTAGTGAGAATGAGTTCGCTACATGCATGCATCAATGGCTCGTGCGTGATGCCGGGTCCCACGTCCGCCTCGGACCGCCGCTGTCGAGAACGACGACTCTACTCCTGACCAGACTGACCAACAGACGTGTTCCGGTTAATCTCATCGTGTGTAACGCGGCTATGCAGCCCCTGTGACGGCAGGATGCCGCGGTCTTCGAAGAACCTGGTGAGCTC
>QHWF01000407.1 GCA_003222455.1 Acidobacteriota bacterium | reverse complement strand
GCGACGAGCGCGTCGTGCTCTTCGGCGAAGACACCGCCGCCGCGGGCGGCGTGTTCAAGACGACGGTGGGCCTCTTCGAGGAGTTCGGCCCCAGGCGCGTGAAAGACACCCCGATCTCGGAGCTCGCCATCCTCGGCGCGGCGATGGGGGCGGCGATGACGGGATTGCAGCCGGTGGCGGAGATCATGTTCTCGGACTTCCTCGCATGCTGCTGGGACTACGTCGCGAACGAAATTGCCAAGACGCGCTACATGAGCGACGGGCAGATCAGCTTGCCGCTCGTCATCCGTACCGCGAACGGCGCCGGCTCGCGCTTCGGCGCGCAGCACTCGCAGAGCGTGGAGAACTGGGCGATGTCGGTGCCCGGGCTGAAGGTTGTCGCGCCTTCCAGCCCGGCCGACGCGAAGGGCCTCCTCGCCGCGGCGATCCGCGATCCGGATCCCGTGGTGTTCTTCGAGCACAAGAGCCTGCTCGCCAACAAAGCCGAGGTGCCCGAGGGCGAGCACGTCGAACCGCTCGGAAAGGCCAAGGTAGTGCGCGAAGGCGGGGACATCACCGTGATCGCGCTCGCCGCCATGGTTCCGCGCGCGCTCAAGGCCGCCGAGACTCTTGCCGCGGAGCATGGAATTTCCGCAACGGTGATCGACGTGCGCTCGCTCGTGCCGCTCGACGCGAAGACCCTGCTCGCCGAATCGGCGCGCACCGGGCGCGTGTTCACGGTCGAGGAGAACCCGCGGCTGTGTGGCTGGGGCGCGGAGATCGCCTCGATGATCCAGGAGGAAATTTTCAACGCGCTCAAGGGACCGATCGTGCGGATCACCACGCCGCACGTACCCCTGCCCGCTGCCGACCAGCTCGAGGACGCGGTCGTGCCTTCGGTCGCGCGCATCGTAGCGGAAATCCGCAGCGCCCTGGACACGCGCCGTGCGGCGTAGGGGACAGACCATGTTTTTCCCGGCCCGGCCAAACAGGCGAACGGAGTCTGGAAAAACGTGGTCTGTCCCCGGTTTTGAGGAGAGCAGGATATGGACGTGATCATGCCTCAGCTGGGCGAGACGGTGACCGAGGGTACCGTCGCCAACTGGTACAAGAAAGTCGGCGATACAGTCAAAGCGGACGAACCTCTCTTCGATGTCGAGACCGACAAGGTGACGACGGAGATTCCGGCCATTGCGAGCGGCGTGCTCAAGGCGATTCTGGTCGAGCCGGGCACGACGGTGCCGGTGGGAACGGTGCTCGCCGTGATCGAGCCCGCGCCGAAATGAACTCCCGAGGGGAGCCGAATTGACCGCCGCAAGAGCCGCGAAGCTCGGCTGGATCGGTACCGGCCGCATGGGCTTCGAGATGGCGCGGCGCCTGGCAAAGGGCGGCTGCGACCTCACCGTATGGAACCGCACCCGGGCAAAGGCCGACCCACTCGCGAAGGATGGGGCGAAAATCGTCGATTCGCTCCCGGAGCTCGCGGGTTGCGACATCGTGTTCTGCATGGTCTCGACCTACGACGACGTCAAGGAAGTGATCGCGGGACCCAAGGGCCTGCTGTCGAAGGCGAAGGGCAAGGACGGCGCGCCGCGCATGGTGGTCGAGTGCTCATCGATCTCGCTCGAGGGTTCGGCCGAGCTTCGCAAGATTCTCGGCGCGCGCGGCGTCGAGCTGCTGTCCGCGCCGGTCTCGGGCAATGCCAAGGTGATCAAGGCGGGCAAGCTCACGTTCGTCGTCTCGGGCCCCGAGACCGCGTACGACGCGGCCGCGCCTTATCTGGAACTGATGGGTCAGGGCTCGTCCTACGTGGGCGAAGGGGAACTTTCGCGCATCGTCAAAATCTGTCACAACGTGATGCTGGGCGTGGTGACGCAGTGCATGGCGGAGATCACGGTGCTCGCGCAGAAGGCGGGCGTGCCGCGCCACGCCTTCCTCGATTTCCTGAACAAGAGCGTGATGGGCTCGACCTTCACCCGCTACAAGGCTCCGGCTTTTGTCAATCTCGATTTTCACGTGACCTTCACGCCGTACCTGCTGAGGAAGGATCTCGATCTGGGACTGGAGGCCGGGCGCAGGTTCGAAGTGCCGATGCCGCTCGCCTCGATCACCCGCGATCTGATCCAATCGATGATGGGCGCCGGCATGACCGAGGAGGACTTCTCGACCCTGCTCCTGCAGCAGGCGAAGGCGTCCGGGATCGAGCTGAAGCCGGAAAACAAAGCGGTCGGCGACGGACTGTCGCAATAAATCTCTCACAGAGGAGCTTCAGATGAAAAAAATAATCAGCATTGCCTCGATGGTGCTGGCAGCGGCCGCGCCCCAGGCGGGGGCGCAGGGCTACCCGAACAAGCCCGTGCACCTGATCATTTCGTTCTCGCCGGGCAGCTCGACCGATATCGTGGGGCGCGTGGTGGCGCAGAAGCTTGCGGAGATGTGGGGTCAGCCGGTGCTCGCGGAGAACCGCGCCGGCGCTGGCGGCTCGATCGGCACGGCGTTCGTCGCCAAAGCGCCGGCGGACGGTTATACGCTGCTCGTCGATTCCAACGCGCACACGGTGACGCCGTCGATCTACGCGAAGCTGCCGTACGACGTGGACAAGGACTTCACCGATATCGTGCCGCTCGCGGTGCAGCCGAACGTCCTCATCGTGAACACCGGTTCGCCCTACAAGACCCTGATGGACCTCGTCAACGCGGCGAAGGCGAAACCGGGCGCGATCAACTGGGGCCATGCGGGCGTGGGCAGCGGCACGCACCTCAACACGGAGAAGTTCGTCGACGCGGCGAAAATCAACGTCACCCAGGTCCCATTCAAGGGGACGCCGGAAGTGATCCAAGCGATGTTAAGCCAGTCGGTGGATGCTTACTGGGCGCCGATCTCGGCCGCGATACCGCACATCAAGGGCGGCAGGGTTCGGCCGCTCGCGGTGAGCACGGCGAAACGCAACGGCCAGTTGCCGGACGTACCGACCACCGGCGAAGCGGGTGTCAAAGGCGCCGATGCGCCGCTGTGGTTCGCAGTGTGGGGCCCGGCGGGCATCCCGGCGGGGATCGTGAACAAGATCTCGGCCGACACGCGCAAGGCGCTGAAGGATCCGGCGGTGCGGGACCGGCTCGTCGGCCTGGGCAACGACACCATGGACATGTCGCCAGAGGAATTCAAGATATTCGTGCGGAGCGAAGTCCAGGAATACGCGCGGGTGGTCAAGGCGGCCGGCATCAAGCCGCAGTGACGCTTCAGCGGGTTGCGCGAGCCCAGTAAGCGCGGCCCGCCCGATGGATCCCGTCGACCTTGCAACCCCGTCTCCGAAGAGGCAGACTTCGAACCACCGGATTTGAGGGCCGGCCGAATACGGCCTGAGAGGACACGCCATGGCAAAGCAGAGAATCAGCTACGTTCCGCTGGAAAAGATGGACGCTGAGATGCGCAAGGAAATGGAACGCTGCCAGCGGGAGGGCACGCCGCGCCCCGAAAGCTCAGCGGTACGTGCGCATGTGCCCGAATGCTTCTGGGCCTTTGCAAACTCCTGGCGCGACATCTTCAAGAGCGGCGTTTGCGATCACTCCATCAAGGAGCTGTGCAGGCTGTACGTATCGCGCTCCGTTCAATGCGAATACTGCGGCAATCAGCGCTCGATCAAGGCGGCCGCTAGCGGCGCCGTCATGGAGGATCACGTCAAGGACCTGCTGAACTTCGAGAAGTCCGGCAATTACGACGAACGCCAGAAGGCGGCGCTCGCGTACGCCGAGGCGATCACCTGGCACCTGAACACCGATGATGCGTTCTGGGAACGGCTTCACAGGTATTTCAGCGAGTCCGAGCTGGTCGAGCTGGGCTGCTTCATCGCGCTCACTATGGGGCAGCAGAGCTGGCTGAGGCTGCTCAACATCGACCACCACCAGGTGCTGGCGGGGACTTCGGCATCGATGGCCCCGGGGTTCGAGGACGCCAAGGCGCTCGCCGAAGCGAAGGCCTCGTCCGAATACTGGGCGAAGTCCGGCCAGGTAGATTCGAAGAAGGTCGCCTAGCCCGGCGGGCCCCGCCCGCCGCCTACGCCGTGACATTCGAAGGCAAGACTTGTCTGATCACGGGTGCCGCCGGCAATCTGGGCCGCGCGGTTGCCGCAGCTTTCGCGTCGGCGGGCGCCTCCCTGATCCTGATCGACCTCGACGACAAGGTCCTGCGGTCCGCCTTCGGGCGCGACGATGAGCGCAAGCTCCTGGTGCGTGCCGATCTCCTCGACGCAGCGTCCGTGGCGCAGGCGGTGGCGGCCGTTCGGTTTCCCCGGATCGACGTCCTGTGCAATATCGCCGGAGGCTTCCGCATGGGGCACCCGGTGCACGAGACACCTGAAAACGTCTGGGAGCTCATGCTCGATCTCAACGCGAGCTCGTTGATCAACACCGCGCGGGCGGTCGTGCCGAAAATGCTCGCTGCGGGGCGCGGAAAAATCGTTAACATCGGAGCCGTCGCGGGTCTCGCCGGTAAGGCGAACATGGGCGCGTACAGTGCCTCGAAGAGTGCCGTGATCCGGCTGACCGAGAGCATGTCGGCCGAGTTGCGTGACAAGGGGATCAACGTCAACTGCGTCCTGCCCAGCGTCATCGACACGCCGCAGAATCGCGCCGATATGCCCGGCGCCGATCCGCGGCGCTGGGTGGCGCCGGAGGCGCTCGCCGAGGTGATCTTGTTTCTGGCCTCGGACGCCGCGCGCGCGATACACGGTGCGGCGATTCCCGTGACCGGCCTCGTCTGACAGATTCCGAGACATGACCGAAGTCTTCATCTGCGATGCCGTTCGCACGCCGTTCGGGCGCTATGGCGGC
>QHWF01000406.1 GCA_003222455.1 Acidobacteriota bacterium | reverse complement strand
TACGATCCGAATTATCTCGCCCTGCGGTATTTCGGCGGCTTCATCCCCTGGGTCGTCAAGGATCTCGTCGTCAGGCGCGAAACCGACGGCAACCGCCTGTCGGGGTACCGGCACGACGCGAAGAGCGACGCACCATCGACGCCGACCTACCAGTACTTTCCCGCAACGGGCGGAAGCATCACCTACAACAAGACCGCGCTGTGGCTGAACACGATGGAGCGGTGGCTCGGGTGGCCCGTGCTGCAGCGCACCATGTCGACTCACTTCGCGCGCTGGAAATTCAAGCACCCGCGTCCACGGGACTTCTTCGACGTGACCACGGAAGTGATGGGAAAAGACCTCAGCTGGTTCTTCGACCAGGTGTACCGCAGCTCGAATGTGTTCGACTATGGCATTCAGGAATTCACGAGCACCCGCGATCGGGACCACTACCGGACCAGCGTCGTCGTGCGCCGATTCGGTGAGGCGTTGTTCCCGGTTGACCTCCTCGTGACCTTCAAGAACGGCGAGCAGGTGATCGAGCACTGGGACGGGCGCGACCGCTGGAAACTGTACACCTACGAGCGGCCATCGCAGGGGCTCACCGCGCAGGTCGATCCCAATCGGATTCTGCTCCTCGACGTCAACGTCACCAATAACTCACGGACGCTCGAGCCGCGAGGCCCGACGGCCGCAACGAAATGGTCGATGAAGTGGATGATCTGGCTGCAGGATTGCCTGTTGTCGTGGGCGTTTTTCGTATGAACGGGTCGTTAACGGCACGAGCGGCACCAAGGACACCAAGAAGACAAAGGACACAAAGGCAAATTCGAGACCGATGACGGCTGTCTCTGCGTGGATTGATGGCATGCGGCGCGCGACGCGCGCGCCGATGATCCTGCTCGGCGTCTGGGTGATGACGATGCTCGTCAGCCTGCCGCTGACGCTCGTGTTGCGCGGCATGATCGTGCAGCACCTCGGCTCGAGCCTCGCGGGCGAGCGGGCAGCCGCCGGCATCGATGACGACTGGATGCAGGAATTCGGTGATCAGGCGGCCGGGATCGGTATCACGTTCAAGCCGACGATCATCGGCTTCGCGGCCGTGCTCGACAACTCGAGTGCGTTCCTCGACAACACCACTCGACCGCTGGTTGTCGTTGGCGCCGCGTCAGGGTACATCGGTCTGTGGATTTTTCTTGCTGGAGGCATTCTCGATCGGTACGCGCGGGAGCGTCCGACGCGCGCGCACGGCTTCTTTTCCGCGTGCGGCGGGTTCTTCTTCCGTTTCCTGCGCCTGGCGGCCGTGCAGTGGGTGGTATACGCGATGCTGTTCGGGTTCGTGCACCGATTGCTGTTCGATCGCTTCTATCCGTACGTGACGCGCGATCTCACCGTCGAGCGCACAGCGTTCTCCATCCGTGTGGCCTTGTATCTGGTGTTCGGCCTCGCGCTCACCGCCTTCAACCTGGTGTTCGATTACGCCAAAGTGCGAGCGGTCGTGGAGGATCGTCGCAGCATCGCCGGAGCGCTCGGGGCCGCGATGCGGTTCATCGGACGGAACCTGGGAGCGTCGGCCGGGTTGTACGCGGCGAACTTCGTGCTGTTTCTGCTGGCGATGGCTGTGTATGCCGCGGTTGCTCCGGGATCGGGCCGGGCCGGCGCCACGATGTGGATCGGGTTCGCAATCGGCCAGATCTATGTCCTCGCGCGATTGTGGGTGAAGCTGGTGTTCTGGGCATCGGAAACGGCGCTGTTCCAGTTGCGCTTCGGCCACGCCGCGTACGTCGCGCGCCCGCAGCCCGCGTGGCCCGACTCGCCCGCGGCGGATGCGATCTAGAACGCCCACGGGGGACATTGTCTACGAGACCGATTCAGCTCAGCTCGTCGGGAGGCAGCAGCGACGCGAGAAACGCGCGATCCATGCGATCCTTGTCGCGCACGGTCTGCTTGGTGCGCCAGAGTAACCGCGCTGACGCAAAAGGAATCGTGACACCCTCGATGTCGACCAGCTCCACGAATCGACTGGCTTCATCGTGCTCGATCCCGCACGCGGCCTTCATCAAATCGACGACGATCTCGTCGGCGACGCGGACGACGACATACTGGTCGAGATCGGAATCCGCCATCTCGTCGATCGCTCGATCCGGGAGCGATCGCAGCGCGCGACGCAGGCAGGAAATGTTACCGGGCGAGGTATCCACCAACAGGTCGATATCTTCGGTGGCCCGAACGAACCCGGCCTGAATGATAGCCATGCCGCCGATGACGACGTAGCGGACGTGTTCCTCGTTCAAACGGCGGCACAACGCGACGAGATCGCTCAGACGCGGTGGCCTGGCTTCGCGCGCGTCATCATCTGGAGAGACCACGCCGCGCTCTCCTCGAAACTGCGAAATCGGTGGACGCCTCTCGGAACGAACGGTTTTCCCCGACGCAAATCGATGACGAGCTCGAGCAGTGGCGCCGCAGCCACCAGCCCACCTCGACTGCGTCGTCTGCGACCAATCGTTCTGGTGCGGCCCGGCCGGGCATCGACCGTCATTCGGCCATTGTACCTGCGCGATCAGGCAATCCAGTCACGCCATCACTAGAGAACGACACGATCGAACGCAGAGGTCCGGCCTTCGCTCGAGCGGATTTCAATGAGCTTCGGCCCGCCAGGTGCAAAGGACGTAAAGCAAAACGGTAATTATCTTTGCCCTTCGCGGCCTTTGCGTTCCAGGGCGGCGTCAGGGTCGGACACGCTCCTGGCCGCTGGCGGTCACCACCTTCATGGCTGGGTCTGGGCCGGCCTCGACAGATCCTCATACGGCCGCAGGTGCCACTCGAAGAACGTCCACGTGCGGTTCCACGAATCGCGCTGTTCGGGTGTGTCCATGCGCTCCAGGGTTTTCACGTCGGTGCGCCGGCTGAACGTGTGCCCGCCGCCTGCGGACCCGGGCGGCGGATCGACGTAGATTCTGGTCTCCGCCAGATCGGGTTTCCGTGACCGCAGCGCGTCGATGATCTGCTGGTCCTCGACGAAGTTGACGTCGGTGTCGTTCGTCGCCACGTGGACGAGCAGCGGCACCTTCAGCTTGTCGACGCCGTAGAGCGGCGACCGCTGAATGTAGAGATCCGGCTTCTCGAACGGCAGCCCCTGGAGCCGCTGCTGGGTGGCGTAATCGCGCTGATAACCGGGACCTTTGTAGGACAGCCGGAAGACAAGGTTCGTGACCGGCACGATGGCGGCGGCGGCTTTGAACGGATGGTTGTCGCGGAACACCGAGTGGAGCGTGATGAAGCCGCCATGACTCCATCCCATGATGCCGAGCCGGGCCGGATCGACGTGCGGCATCGTCTTCAGATAGTCCACGGCGCTCATCGAATCCTCGACTTCGTAGCCGCCATAGTCGATGGCCTTGTGAAAGGCTTCGCCGTATCCCGTGCTGCCGCGATACTCCGGCGTGATGATCACGTAGCCACGCTGCACCGCTTCCTTGATGAAGGGGAAATACAGCACGTCCATGTTCCCGTGGACGCCGCCGTGAACCCAGATCATGGCGGCATGACCGTGGCGTCCCCGCTTCTGCAGCGGCTGAAACAGGTACGCCGGAATGTCGAGATCGCCGACGCTGCTGCGGTACGTGACTTTCTGGAAGTCCATCACGCCCTTCGACGCTTCAGCGAAGCGCGCGTCGGTCTGTTTCTTCTCCTCGATATCGCGCTGAAAGTCGCGGCCGGGCGAATGATCCTCCGGGTTGTTGCTGACGTAGAGCT
>QHWF01000405.1 GCA_003222455.1 Acidobacteriota bacterium | reverse complement strand
ACGGCGCAAACAGTTGCCAGCCATCTCCGGGCGAAATGCGCTGCGAAAATCGAACTTCGTGCTGCGCGCTCCGGACGACGACCTCGTGAGCGAATCGTCGCAGCTCGAGGTGGAGCGTCACCGGTTCGCCGGCCGCGGACGGCATCGCCGCGCGCACCCAGAGCGAGTGACCACGCAGCCGGAGCGCATCGCTCCTGGAGACCGCGTGCACGCGCAGGTCGCGACCGAGCTGGTCGACCCACGCCCACCCGCGTCCGTCCCGGAGCCAAAACTGAATGATTTCCGCGAGCCGCGGGGAGGGAAGCGCCGACGCCAGGTCGACGTCGATGGTGACGCGCCCAGCGGGAATTTCCGTCCATGCGTCGGCGGGAACCGACGTCCCGTTCATGCGCACATCGTTGATCGTGCCCGCGAACGGCATGTACGCGGGGCGGTGCGAATCCTGATTTGTCCAGCGCACCGCCCGGGGTTGCGGCACCGCTTGTAGCAACACGCCCACCGCGATTCCCACGACGACCGCGACGCCATACACCGCCGCCGCGCGCAATGCGAACGGAGGCGACCTCATGATGCGGGAGCTCAGGTGCGGGAGTCCGATCCCGATCACGCCCCCCACTCCATTCGCCAGCACATCCCACACGCTCGCCTGGCGCCCGGCGACGATTGTGTATTGGAGGAATTCCACGGTGATGGTCGTGGCGAGTACAACGGCCACCACGCGGCGCGGTCGCACGCCGGCCACCGTCAGTGTCCATCCCAGGGGGACGAACAGCGCGACATTCGCTATTGCGTCGGCGAGTCCATAGTCGCCCAATGCAGGATGCCACGATCGCACCACTGCATTGGCCGCGTCGCTCGATCCGGGGATGAGCGTCGCGACCGCGATCAGCGCGAGTGCGATGGCGACGAGCTTCCGCCCAGCGGCGGTGCCGATCATGACGCGACGGTCGCCAAGGGCAGGTGTGGCAGTGCTACCACACTCGACCAGTGAGCGGTGAAAGGATGCCGAGAATTCGACCGCGCGACGATCGCGGCGCAACGGAAGAAACGCGTAAACACGGTACTGTAAACGTACGATTCCACGCCCAGTAGGGCACGTATCTTGCCCCCCCCGCGTGCGACGAGCGTTTCCGCGGCGGAGGTGTGATCGTGTGCGGCATTGTGGCGTTTTGGGCGGCTCCTGACGGACGTGCGTCGCGGTTCAGCGCACGTCTGTTGCGGCGCGCCACCGAGCGCCTGACCCATCGCGGTCCCGACGGCGGTGGACACGTCGGCTGGTGCGTTGACGGCACGCTGCGCGCCGACGCTGACCTCACCGATCAAGAGCTGTCGCTGGGGCTCGGGCATCGGCGGTTGAAGATCCTCGATCTCACCACCGCCGGGCGTCAGCCGATGGAAGGCCCGGGAAGCTGCTGGGTCACGTTCAACGGCGAGATCTACAACTATCGGGAGCTGCGGACCGAGCTCGCCGCCCGGGGATACTCGTTCAACACCGGCACGGACACCGAGGTGATCCTCGCGGCCTACGATGCGTGGGGATCCGAGTGCGTGCGTCGCTTCAATGGCATGTGGGCGTTTGTCCTCTACGATCCGACCCGCCGGCGGCTCATTGCAAGCCGCGACCGGCTCGGCGTGAAGCCGCTGTACTATGCGGTCACGCCGCGCGGAACGATGTTCGCGAGCGAAGTCGCGGCACTGCTCGAGTGTCCCGGTGTGCGGCCGACGATCGACATGCCGCGCCTCATCCAGTATCTGGTCGACCGTCGCATCGATGACGGCGCCGAGACGATCTACCGGGACATTCGCGAGGTCCGGGGAGGACATACGCTCGAGCTGGATGTCGACAGTGGCGAAATGAGTATCGAACGCTACTGGGACCTCCCGGAAGAGTCCGATCTCGAGCTCGATGACGACGCGGTGCTGGAGCGCTACAGCGAGCTGATCGAGGACGCCGTACGGCTCCGCCTCCACGCGGATGTGCCGGTCGCAATCACGCTATCGGGAGGTGTGGACTCCTCGGTCCTCACGCTGGCGGCGAGTCGCGTGGCCGGCAGTACCGTCCAGACATTCACATCGCGTTTTCCAGGGGACCCATCGCTCGACGAGTCACAGTACGCGTCATACGTCGCGGCCAGCCGTGGCGCAGACACGCACTACGTGCAGCCCTTGACGGACGGCGTCGTCGACGATGAGATCGCACTGACGACGCACCAGGCATTGCCCTTCGGGTCGCTCTCCCTGTATGTGCACTGGGCAATCCTCGCCGCCATCCGCGGACAGGGCGTGCCGGTCGTCCTCTCGGGCCAGGGCGGCGACGAGGCATTCCTCGGATACGACCGATACCATACGAGCGCGCTGCTGCACACGCTGCCGAATCCGGTGCGAGCGGCACGGAGCCTCTGGCAGAGTGGGCGGAACTCAGGTCGCGGAGTTCTGACACTCGCGGCAATGTCGGCGTACTTCACCACGCCCGCGCTGCAGCGCGCCCTGCGGCGACGTCGAGTGGACGGCGTCGTGCGCGCCGCGTGGCTCCAGCAGCTCCCGCGCCCGGAGCGCGAGATCTTCGGCGACATTCGGCGTCAGCAGCGATCCGAGTTGTTCTTCCGCTGTCTCCCCACGCTGCTGCGATATGATGATCGCACCGCCGGTGCACTGGGAATGGAGACGCGGCTCCCCTTCCTCGACTATCGACTCATCGAGTTCGCGTGCCGGCTCCCGCTCCGGCACAAGCTGCGGAATGGATGGTCCAAATACACGTCGCGGCGCTACCTGGCACGCCACGGTCTGAACGGAGTCGCGTGGCGCCGCCGGAAGTTTGCGTTCTACGCGCCGCAGGCCGAATGGACCCGCCGTCTGATCGCCGCCCGGGGACGTGCCGTCGAGGACACCGCGTTTTCCCGCGCGCTGTTCGAAAAGGGTGTGTCGCTCGCCGGTTTGTCGCTGCCGGTGGCGTGGGATGCGTACAACTGCGCGCATCTGGCCGCCGTCCTTGGGTGGGAAAGCGACGCGTGTGGCGACCCGGTGATGGCCCCCGCCGGAGCCGGCTATTCACCATCCGTGACGGCTCGGGCGGTCAGCTGATGTTTCCGCGATCGCACGGCGACGTGGCCAGTATGGACGTCGCGACTCAGGTCCTTACGGCGCGCGAGCCGCGCGCGGGGGCAGGGGGCGCAGGCGTACGCGTCTGTCACCTGACGTCGGTCCATATCCCGTTCGACACCCGCATCTTCGAGAAGGAGTGCCAGTCTCTCGTGGCTGCCGGGTACGACGTCCATCTCGTCGCCCCGGCGGCCGAAAGCACGCGAATGCGGGGTGTCACGATCGCGGCGGTCCCACGGGCGCGCGGTCGCCTCAGTCGTGCGCTCGTCACGACGACCCGCGTCCTGGTGCGGGCACTCCGGGCCCGCGCCCACATCTACCATTTTCACGATCCCGAGTTGATCCCGGTGGGCGTGGTGCTCCGCATGCTCGGCAAACACGTCGTGTATGATGCGCACGAAGACGTGCCCGCCGACATTTTGGACAAGCCGTACCTGCCCCGCTGGCTCAAAGCCGGCCTGGCGCGCGTCATGGACGTCGTCGAGCGCGTGGGCACGTCGACATTATCGCGCGTCGTGGCGGCCACACCCGCCATCGCGCGTCGTTTCCCCCCGGCCCGCTGTGTGGTGGTCCAGAACTTCCCGGTGGCGACGGAATTCGGACCGGTGGCCGGATCACCGTACGCCCGTCGGGGACCTGTCGTCGCGTACGTCGGACTGATCAACGAGATCCGGGGCACCATCGAGATGGTCCACGCCATCGCCGAGGTGTGCGCGCACCAGGACGCGCGCCTCGTGCTGGGAGGACGGTTCGAGCCGCCGGCGTTCGCGGCGCAGGCACGCGCGCTGGACGGGTGGCGGCACGTCGAGTACCGGGGCGAGTTGTCCCGCGCGCGCGTGGTGGAAATGCTGGCGGAGGCGCGCCTCGGGCTCGTGCTCTTCCACCCTCGACCCAACCATCTCGAGTCGCAGCCGAACAAGCTGTTCGAATACATGGCGGCCGGTCTTCCCGTCGTGGCGTCGTCCTTCCCGCTGTGGAAAGAGATCGTCGAGGGAAGCCGCTGCGGGTTGGTCGTCGACCCGCTCGACCCGCACGCCACCGCGAACGCGATCCGCTGGCTCCTCGCCCATCCCGACGAAGCCGAAGCGATGGGGGCGCGAGGGCGACAGGCGGTGCAGGAACGTTTCAACTGGCGGCAAGAAGAAGCGACGCTGCTGGATTGCTACGCCAGACTCTGTCCCCAGAGCGCGCCGCAGCGGGCACCGGCGTGAAATTCCTGACCGTCCTCGGAGCGCGCCCGCAGTTCATCAAAGCGGCGCCGCTCAGCGCAGCGCTGCGCCGCCGCTTCACGGAAGTGCTGGTGCACACCGGCCAGCACTACGATCACGGGATGTCTGACGTCTTCTTCGAGCAGCTCGGCATCCCCGCGCCGGATCATCATCTGCACGTCGGCAGCGGACCGCACGGCGCGCAAACCGGCGCGATGCTCGCACAGCTCGAGACGGTGATGCAGAACGAGCGACCCGACGTCGTGCTCGTCTATGGCGACACCAACTCGACGCTCGCCGGTACGCTCGCCGCCGCCAAGCTTCAGATCCCCGTGGCGCACGTCGAGGCGGGGCTGCGCAGCTTCAACCGCGCCATGCCCGAAGAGATCAACCGCGTGGTGACCGATCACCTGTCGACGTCGCTCTTCGCCCCGTCGGTGCACGCCGAGCGCCAACTCGCCGTCGAGGGTATCAGTCGCGGGGTACACGTCGTCGGGGACATCATGCTGGACGCCGTGCG
>QHWF01000404.1 GCA_003222455.1 Acidobacteriota bacterium | reverse complement strand
CGCGCCGCGCGTCGCAACCGATCGACACTGAGTGATCACCGCCCTCTTCGTGTCTTCGTGTCTTCGTGGCAAAAAATGTAGCGACCACGAAGAATGCCCAGATTCGTGTGCTCTTGGCAGGTCGTCATTATTCAGACGCGCTCCTATGCGGCGGCGACCGCCGCGATCTCCTGCTCGACGCGCTGAATGAAGCCGTCCGATGCGAACCGGTACGCCATAACGACGGCATTGCGGATCGCCAACGGGTTCGAGCGTCCGTGACCGACGATGGTGACGCCCGCTGCGCCGAGGCGCGGCGCACCGCCGCACTCGGAATAGTCCACGCGCCGCCGGAACGCCGGAGCGCCCGTTGCGTCAACAGCGATCCGACAGGCAGCGTGATCGTGCTCGACAGCATCCCGAACGCGCCGTATGCGGCCATCACGGTCGCACCGGTGTGCCCGGCGCTGAACAGCGCGCCGGCCTCGCCGCGCGCGACCAGATCGGCCGCCACGCCGATGGACGCGCGTGGCTTTCGACGCAGCGCCGCCGCCGGCGATTCTTCCATGCCGACGACGTCCGGGGCCTCGACGAGGCGAACACGATCACGATCCCGATCGGGATGCCGGAGAAGCTCCGGTTCGAGCAGCGCGGGCAGGCCCACGAGCGCGACACCAAGGTCGAAGTGTCGCGCGGCGGCAAGCACGCCATCGACGACGTGGCGCGGGGCGTAGTCGCCGCCCATGGCGTCAACGGCGACCCAGATCATGCGGCGCTATTCTTCTTCGACGGCCCGCGCCTGCCGGCCGCGATAGTAGCCGCAGTTCGCACAGACGCGGTGAGGAGGTTTGGGCTCGTGGCAATGCGGACACTCGCTGAGGCCGACGGCCTTGAGGGCATCGTGGGTGCGACGCTTCGCCGTCCGTGTCTTCGAGTGTCGTCGTTTTGGATTCGGCATCGTTCTCTCTCAGTGTTCTTTGTGATGACGGTGCTCCTGCAGCGCCTTGAGCGGCGCCAGCCGGGGATCGTCCCACTCGCGCTTGCAATCGCACATCGCACGATTGAGGTTCGTTCCACACACGACGCACAGCCCCTGACAGTCCGCCCGGCACAAGGGCTTCATCGGCAGCGACAGATAAAACTGCTCGCGCATCAACTGAGCGAGGTCGATCTCGTCGTTTTCGTAAAATGCCGTCGTCAGATCGTCTTCTTCGATCTCGCGCTCGCCTTCGCCGGCATTCAACGTATGCGGCTGATACCGGAGATCGAACGGCGCGTCCACCGGCAGCGTGAACGCCTCGAGGCAGCGGCTGCACGGCAGCTCCAGTGTCGTGGTCACGCCGCCTGCCAGCCGGAACTGCTGCTGATTCCTGTGGATGTCGAACGCCAGCGATACCGGACTCACCACCTGGAAGGTATCGCGATCATCCCGGAAGACGCTGCTGAAGGCTTCGGGCCGGTAGACCTTCTCGTAGCGCTCGAGCGCCGTCCTGATCTGGCTGAGATCGAGACGCATGAATCTCCCAATATATCACGCTCTCATCTGGTCGCCTGTTGATCCGGTCATCTGCTCCCGCTACTCCACCGCCCAGGGCTTGGGGATGAACAACTGCTCGAACAGACGGATCGCGTATCGATCGGTCATCCCCGCGATGAAATCGCGCGTCGCCGCGTCGAGCCCCTCTTCGTCAATGGTTCGACGGTCGAGGAACTCGGTCGCGCGCTCCCGGACCTTGTCCCAGAGCCCGCTCAGGATATCGGCCGCCTTTCGGAACTCGGCCGTGGCGATGGTGTTTTCATAGACCGCGTCGAACAGAAAGCTGCGCAGTCCGAGCACCGCGGTCAGCACGCGGTCGCTCATCCGGATTTCCGCGAGGTCGGCGGCCAGCGACTCGGTGACGACATCCTTGACGAGCGTCGCGATCCGGGTGGACGACGACGGGCCGAGGACGCCGATGAAGGTCGCCGGCAGGTCGGAGGGCCCCAGCAACCCCGCGCGCGTCGCATCGTCGATATCGTGATTCACATACGCAATCAGGTCGGCGACGCGCATGATCTGGCCTTCGACCGTCCCCGCCCGCAGATCGGGCGTCATGCCCACAGGGGCGCCCGACTTCCCTTTCGAGTGCTTCGCAATCCCGTCGCGCACTTCCCATGACAGGTTCAAACCGCGACCGTCGTTCTCGAGCACGTCGACAATCCGCAGGCTCTGCTCGTAGTGGTTGAAGCCGCCGGGCATCAGCGAATCGATCACGCGTTCGCCGGCGTGACCGAACGGCGTGTGCCCGAGGTCGTGCCCCAGCGCGATCGCTTCGGTGAGCTCCTCGTGCAATCGCAGGACCTTGGCAATGGTGCGCGCGATCTGCGACACCTCGAGCGTGTGCGTGAGTCGCGTCCGATAATGGTCGCCCGTCGGCGCAAAGAAGACCTGGGTCTTGTGCTTCAGGCGGCGGAACGCCTTGCAGTGGATGATTCGATCGCGGTCGCGCTGAAATGCCGGGCGGACGTCGTCTTCCGGCTCGGGCCGGAGCCTGCCGCGCGACTCGGCGCTTTTCGCCGCCTGGGGCGCCAGAATCTCGCCTTCGCGCGCCTCGAGCTGCTGGCGAATCGTGGTCAGACCTCCGCCTCCTCCGTGTCGAGTCTTCGGCGACGCTGTCATGCGATGATCTCTGCGAGAAAGCTGGTGCCGTTCGTGAGGCGGCCGACGCCAAAGATCTCCGCCAGGGTCTGACCCACATCCGCAAACGTCGCGCGCGTGCCGAGATCGACGCCCCCGCGAACCTGGCGGCCGGCCACCAGCAACGGCACGTACTCGCGTGCATGATCGGTGCTTGCGGTGGTGGGATCGTTGCCATGGTCGGCTGTCAGCATCAGCAGATCGCCGTGACGCAGTTGCGGCAGCACGGTCGCGAGCCGGACGTCGAACCGTTCGAGATTAGCGGCGTATCCCTCGACGTCGTTCCGGTGACCAAACAGCGTATCGAAATCCACCAGGTTGGCGAATATGAATCCGCGATCGAGCTCCTGCATCTGCCGCTCGACGTGATCCATGCCATCGGCGTCGCTTGCCGTGTGGATGGCACATGTGATCCCGCGGCCGGCGAAGAGATCCTGGATCTTGCCAATCGCGACGACCGGCAGGGACGCCGCTTTGATGCGGTCGAGCAGCGTTTCACCGATGGGTGGCAGGGCGTAGTCGCGCCGGTTCGATGTTCGAGTGAAATGGCCCAGTCTTCCTGAGAACGGCCGGGCAATGACGCGACCGACGCCAAGCTCCTCCACAACGATCGCGTACGCGATCTCGCACGCATGATAGAGCTCGGGCACGGGGACAATCTCTTCGTGCGCCGCGATCTGAAACACGCTGTCGGCCGACGTGTAAACGATCAGCGCGCCCGTCCGCATGTGCTCGGATCCGAGCTCGTCGATAATCTGCGTGCCCGAGGCAGCTTTGTTGCCCAGAACGCCACGGCCGGTGCGACGCGAGAACTCCCGGATGACGTCGGCGGCAAAGCCGTTCGGAAAGACGGGAAACGCGCGGTCGAGCACGACGCCCATCAACTCCCAGTGCCCGGTCACGGAATCCTTGCCGGGCGAGACTTCAGCCATGCGGCCGACGGCACACGGAATCGCGTCGCGCGTGGATGGCGCCGCCTGTGGTGGGCCCAGCGACACCACGCGATCCAGACCGAGCGCACGCAGCGTCGGCACGTTCAGCGGAACGCGGCTGGCGATATGACCAACCGTGTTGCTCCCTTCGTCGCCGTATGCACGGGCGTCGGGCAGCTCGCCGATGCCGACGCTGTCGAGCACGATGACGATCCCGCGGGTGAAGGGGGCGGCCACGCGGGCCCTTACTGGTGGGAGAAGTAGTTCGACACCGGTTTCGGCGTCTTGATGCAGGCGATGGCGTGCTTGAACACCATCTGATCGGTCCCGCCCTGGTCGAGCACGAGGGCGAACCGGTCGAAATTCTTGATGCGACCTTCGAGCTCGGTGCCGTCCATCATCCGGATCGTGACGCGGAGCTTCTCGCGACGTACGTAGTTGAGAAAGACGTCCTGAATGTTCGGCTGAGCGGCCTTGGATTCAGCGGCAGATGCCATAATTCACTCGACCCTCGCTGCGATCAGCGATCGATCTCCTGAAGGCGCTGTTCGATGAGACGACTCACGACCGCGATGGTCGCCGGCGATTCGCCGGGACCCTCGATCCACACTACATTAGGCTCTTTGCGAAACCAGATCAACTGCCGTCGAGCGTAGCGGCGGTTCTCCTGCGCGATGAGCGCGCGCGTCGCCTCCTCGTCCCTGATGCCGTGCAGGTGTTCGAGCGCCTGTCGATAGACGAGACCGCCGAACGGCCGCGCGGTTTCGGGGATCCCGCGTGCGAGCAGCGTCCGGATTTCGTCGAGGAGCCCGCGCGCGAACTG
>QHWF01000459.1 GCA_003222455.1 Acidobacteriota bacterium | reverse complement strand
GAAAGCGCTCGCCGAGCTCTCCAATCTGAAGAAGCAGATCGGCGACGACAAGAAAGCGCTCGCCGATCTGGAGGAAGAAGCGCGCCGGGCGGGCGTCCCACCCGGCTGGCTGCGGTGAGCTCCCGGGCCCGCGCGCGAATCGACCCCCCGATCCTGCTCGTCGAGGACAAGGACTCGCTCCGCACGATGCTGCGCCACGCACTCGAGGCGCAGGGCCACACCGTGGTCGAAGCCCGCGATCAACCCGAGGCCGAAGCCGCCCTCAAGGCCTCACACCCTGCCATCGTCTTGTCCGACCTTCGCCTGCCCGAGGGAGACGGCTTAGGCGTGCTGCGCGCGGCCAAGGATTTCGAGCCCGAGTTGCCCGTGATTGTCATGACCGCATACGGCAGCATTCAGGACGCGGTGGCGGCGATGAGAGAAGGCGCCCTCGACTTTCTTGCGAAGCCGGTCGATCCCGATGTGCTGCTGCTCATGGTGGAGCGTGCGCTGGTGCAGCGCCGGCTGACCACCGAGAACATCCTGCTGAAAGAGGAGCTCGCTCAGCGGCGTGGCGCTCCGCAAATCGTCGGAGACGATCCCAAGCTGAAAGCCGTCTCCGTGTCGCTGCATCGCGCGGCGGCGACCGACACGACCGTGCTCATCGAAGGGGAGAGCGGTACCGGCAAGGAACTGTTCGCCCGGGCGCTGCACATGCTGAGTCCGCGCGCCGACGGTCCCTTCGTGGCCATCAACTGCGCGGCGATTCCCGAAACGTTGCTCGAGACCGAGCTGTTCGGGTACGAAAAGGGGGCATTCACCGGTGCGGCGAACCGCAAGCTTGGAAAATTCGAGCTTGCGCACCGGGGCACGCTCTTCCTGGACGAAATCGGCGATCTGCCGCTCCCACTGCAGGCAAAGATCCTGCGCGCGCTCGAGGAGAAACGATTCGAGCGCGTGGGCGGCACGTCACCCCTGCAGGTGGACGTGCGGGTGGTCGCCGCAACCAACCGGAACCTGAAGGCCGCCGTCGCGGCGCGCCAGTATCGCGAGGATCTGTATTTCCGGTTGTCCGTGTTTCCGGTCACGATTCCGCCGCTCCGCGAGCGATCCAGCGACATCGCCACGCTCGCGCGCTACTTCATCGAAAAGTATTGTCGCGATCTGAACAAGAAGCCGCTCATCCTGGCGCCGGCGGCTGAAGAGGAGCTGCGGACCTACCCCTGGCCCGGCAATGTCCGCGAGCTCCAGAATTGCATCGAGCGGTCGGTCATCCTCACAGACGGGGATACGATCCATCCGCGGCACCTGAATCTGTCGTTCCGCGCCGCCGCCGCACAACTGGCGACCGAGCAGGCGAGCCCGTGGGACAAAATCGACCTGTCCGGCACGCTGGCAGAGGCGTCCCGGCGAGTGAACGGCGAAGTCGAGCGACGGAAAATCGAGCGGGCGCTCAAGGATGCGGCGGGGAACCGGGCGCGCGCCGCCGACATGCTGCAGGTGAATTTCAAGGTGCTCACCTCGAAGCTCAGAGAGTACGGGCTCGAGTAATCTAGCAGGTCGCTGAAAAAGCGCCGACCTGAACTGAAAACTGAAAACCTAAAAGTAAAAGTCGAAATGCAGGCCTAGTTTTAAGTTTTCAGTTTTAACTTTTCACTTCAGGCTGCGTTTTTCAGCAGCCTGCTAGGCCTTGAATCCAACGCGCTTCAACGCGGCCTTCAACTCGTTTTCGGTGACATCGTCGGCTATCGTCGTCGCGCCGACCGCGACGGGCAGCACGAAATGCAACCGGCCTGCGACCATCTTCTTATCGTGCTGCACGGCTTCGAGCATGTGCGTCACTCCGATGTCGCCGATTGGCGGCAGCGGGCCCAGGCTCGCGATGAGGTCCGACAGGGCCTGACGGTCGTGCTCCGCGAGGGCGCCGCGGCTCTTCGCCAGTTCTGCGGCGACGAGCATGCCGTAGCCGATGGCTTCGCCGTGACGAAAGCGACGGTACTTGGTGACGGCTTCGATGGCGTGTCCCGCCGTATGCCCGAAGTTCAGCACGCGTCGCGGGCCCGCTTCACGCTCATCCGCCGCCACGACGTCCGCTTTGATGCGGCACGACTCGGCAATCACCGGCGTCAAGGCTTCGGCCACTCGTGCGAAGATGCCTTTCTGCTCCCGGGCGACGCGGTCGAAGAGCGCAGCGCTCGACGTCATTCCGTACTTGACGACTTCGTAGAGGCCCGCACGGAACTCGCGCCGTGCCAGCGTGCGGAGCATTTCCGGATCGATGACGACGGCGTGTGGCTGGTAGAAGGCGCCGATCAGGTTCTTGCCCAGCGGGTGGTTGCAGCCCACCTTCCCGCCGATGGCGCTGTCGACCTGCGCGAGCAGCGTGGTCGGCACGTGCACGAGGGCGATTCCGCGCAGGTACGTGGCGGCTGCGAATCCTGCCATGTCGCCGATGACGCCGCCGCCGAATGTGAGAACCATTGACGCGCGGTCCGCGTTCAGTCGGACGAGCGCATCGTAAATGCGGGCGACGGTAGGCAGTTGCTTGAACCGCTCGCCGTCGGGGACGAGGATCGGCTCGCCGGCGACGTTCACGGCCCGCTGAAACTGGGGGCCGTGCAAACGCCAGACAGTCGGACTCGACACGACGAAGCGGCGTTCCGGCAGGTGAAGCTCGTCGAGCAGACGACCGATGTGATCAACAGCGCCATCGGCGATCGTCACCACATACGGGCGCGACGGCGTCGGAACCTCAATGCGGACCGGGTCCATATGAATGCGAATGCTGGTTACGGGACGCTACGAGTTCGTCCGAGTAAACGGCACGGAGGAGGCGGGTGAGCTCATGCTGACTCTGTGAACTCTAGGATAACATTCACGGGCAGGACGAGATTCTGACGGAGGTCGATTTCATCATCATTGGCGGCGGCGTCGCAGGACTGCGCGCAACAATCGGCCTCGCCGCCGGCCGCGTCCTCATCCTGACCAAGGCCGGGCCGGCCGAGGGCAATACCGGGTATGCGCAGGGCGGCATTGCCGCCGCGCTGGGCGCCGACGACACGCCGGCCCTGCATGGGGCCGACACCGTGCGCGCAGGCGACGGGCTGTGCGACGAGGCCGCGGTCGGCGTGCTCGTGGAGGAGGGCCCGCGGTACGTCGGCGAGTTGCTCGAGTGGGGCGCACGCTTCGATCGCGACGCCAACGGCCAGCCGGCGCTCGGGCGCGAAGCGGCCCACAGCGTGAGGCGCGTGCTCCACGCCGGTGACGCGACGGGACGCGAGATCGGCCGCGTGCTCTGGGAGCGCGTCCGGGCGCTGCCGACGGTCCGCGTCGTCGACCACGCGCTGGTGACGGAGCTGATCGTGACGGGTGGCCGCGTCGAGGGCGTCGTGTTCTCCGATCGGGAGGGGTATCTCCAGGAAGCTCGCGCGGCGGCCACGCTCCTGGCGACAGGAGGCGCCGGCCAGGTCTTTCGGGAGACCACGAATCCGGCCGTGGCGACGGGCGACGGCATCGCGCTCGCGTATCGGGCGGGAGCGAGGGTCGCCGACCTCGAGTTCGTGCAGTTTCATCCGACGGCGCTCAATCGGCCCGGTGCGCCGCGCTTCCTGATTTCGGAAGCCCTTCGCGGCGAGGGCGCGCGCCTCGTCAACGATCGCCACGAGGCGTTCATGGCCCGCTATCATCCGGACGCGGATCTCGCGCCGCGCGACATCGTGGCGCGGAGCATCGCGCGCGAATCGGACGGGACCCGCGGTCCCGTGTATCTGACCCTCGCGCATCTCGACGAGGCGTACGTCCGCAGGCGGTTTCCGACCATCGACGAGATGTGCCGCGGGGTCGGTCTCGACCTGGCGCACGATTTCATTCCGGTCGGTCCGGCTGCCCACTACGTCATGGGCGGCGTCGACACCGACGACTGGAGCCGGACCTCGCTGCCCGGGCTGTACGCCGCCGGTGAGGTGGCGTGCACGGGCCTGCACGGCGCGAACCGCCTCGCGAGCAATTCGCTGCTGGAGGGGCTGGTGTTCGGCGCCCGCGCGGCCGTGGCGATGCGGGAGCCGCCGCGCGCCGCCGCGCTGAAAGCGGATCGCATCGTCGCTCGTGGCTCGTGGCTCACTGTCCGGGACGATCATCACACGCGTGGCTCCGCCTCACAGCTGCGTGGGGCCGGGCTTCACCCTTCGCGACTGACCGCCGATGCCGTTCGCGATCTGATGTGGCGAAGCGCCGGCCTGTTTCGCACGCGCGACGATCTGCAGTCGGCGGTGAGGGCACTCGATCGTGCGCAGGCGCAGGCGTTTGAACCCGGCCTCGAAGGGTGGCGGCTTCGCAACCTCGTCACGGTCGCCGGCCTGATTGCGCGCGCCGCCGTGCGCCGCGAAGAGAGTCGTGGCGGGCACTTCAGGGCCGACTTTCCAACGCGCGCCGATCGCAGCTGGCGGGTTCATATCGTGGACGAGATCGGCTGCTAGCAGGCTGCTGAAAAACGCAGCCTGAAGTAAAGTTAAAACAGAAAAGTCAAAAGCAGGCGGAAAATCGCACTTTTCTGTTTTAGCTTTTCAGTTTTAACTTCAGGTCGGCGCCTTTTTCAGCGACCTGCTAGGTTCTGGGCCGAGGGCTTTGGGCTTCAGGCTCTGGGCCAGGCTCCAGAGCGTACGTTCCGATCGAACGCGAAGGCCCAGCCTTCGCTCGACGGGAGTTGAGCGAGCTACGGCGTGGCAAGCGCGAAGGCCGCAAAGAATCATGTGGCACGACGGTCGAAGGCAAAGGCCGCGAAGGACCGTCCGGCGAGTGAGCGAGAGTGCGATCGAAGTAAAATACAACCTTGTGTCCTTTGTATCCTGTGTGTCCTTGGAACGATTGCAATGGCGAAGAAGACCGCAACCGAGTCGTTCGTAACTGAAATCACGCCCCAATCCGAGGACTTCTCACGCTGGTACCTGGATGTCGTCCGGCG
>QHWF01000458.1 GCA_003222455.1 Acidobacteriota bacterium | reverse complement strand
GTCGTCGATGGAATGGACGACGTCGAATCGCGCGCCAGCCTTTTTCGCTTTGTTCGACTGCAGGTGCCCGACCAGATGCCATCGCAGACTCAGATCCGTGGTCTGATCGATTTTCGCGAGGGCTTCCTGCACCTTGTTTTCGCCGAAATCAACCTGACCCGCTTCGGCAACGGCGCGCACGTGATCGGCGGAATACGTCTTGGAGATGGCGACCAGGCGGACGGAGGAGGGATCGCGGTTCGACCGGTCGCAGGCACGCCCGATACGCGCGCGAATATCCGCCAACCGGGCACGGAGCGCCGGCAGGTCGATCACTACTTCTTCAATTGCTCAACCAGCGCCTTGGCCTGCGCGGCATTCGGTCCGGTCGGCGCAATCTTCAAATAGGTCTCGAACTCGCCGGCGGCGCCGGGCAGATTGCCTTCGTTCACGAGCGCCATCCCGAGTTGAAAGTGCGCCTCGGCATGATTCGGATTGGCCGCAATCACGCCTTCGAACTGCTTCTTGGCGTCGGCGATTTTGCCGGCGTTCCACAGGATGACGCCCTGGTTGAACATGGCGTCGGCATTGCCGCCGGCCAGAGCGCCGGGCTTGCCGCCGGAGAGCTCCGCCGCCTTCAAACTGGCCGCTCCAGCCTCCTCGAACTTGCGCTGCGCGTTGTAGATGTTCGCCAGGCCGTTGTACGCGTCTGAATAATCCGGCCTGATCTCGATGGCTTTCTTGTACGCAGCTTCCGCCTTGTCGTACTCCTTCTTCTTCGAATGCAGAAACGCGATGTTGTAGAAGCAGTCGGCGCAGTCCGGTTTCAGTTCCGTCGCGTGCACGAACTTCGCAATCGCCTCATCGTCGTTCCCGGCGTTGCTCGCGGCGATTCCGGCTTCGAGTGTGGATTTCAGCTCCGCGTTCTTCGCTATCGCTTCCTTCGATGCGGCGGCGGCTCCCGGCGCGCCGAGGACCAGGTTCGCTTCGGCCGTCGCGCTGATGCGCACACGCACGTCCGCCGTGTTCGACGTCAGCTTGTCCTTTTCGGCGGTGACCCTGTAGGCGCCGGACGGCAAGCCGATCTGAATGAACTCGCCCTTCTTGTTCGACTTCGTCTCGAATCGGCGGCTCGTGCCTTCCGACATCTCGATCACCACTTTCGCGCCGTCGACCGGTTGGCCCTGCGTGTCTTTCACGACACCTTTGACCATCCCGGTTGACTGGGCGGTGACAGGCAGCGCCGTCGCAAGCGCGAAGAGCGCGGCGCATCCTGCCACCCACGCAAGCCGGCCGTTGAATCGGCGGACCATGGAATCCTCCTGAAGAATAATAATGTCCCGTAGTTTACCACTGGCGCCGTCGCGGCCGGACAGGCGTCGAAACCAGTCGGCCAGGCACGGCACGCCAGGTAGCGACGACGATCAACGCAGAACTCGCGGAACCCGCAGAGAAACGCCGGTTTGTTCTGCGAGTTCTGCGGTTTCTGCGTTGAATGTCGTGCCGTGTGGCCGCGTCACGGTTGTCGACACGCTCCTGCCGGATTACCGGGAAAAAAACGCGTCGATGTGCGACAGATCATGAACCACCGGCGCCGGCGGAAACGAGGCGACGAAACGGCGGCCGTAGCCTTTCGTCTGTAACCGCGGATCCAGCACCGCCAGGACTCCCCGGTCCCGACGATGCCGGATGAGCCGGCCCAGCCCCTGCTGCAGCGTCAGGATCGCGAGCGGAACCTGGTATTCGTTGAAGGCGTCGCCGCCACGGATCCGGATCAGGTCGATGCGTGCGGCAGTGACCGGATCGGACGGAGAAGCGAACGGCAGTTTGTCGACGATGACGCAGCTGAGTGCCTCGCCGACGACGTCGACGCCCTGCCAGAAGCTCGACGTCGCAAACAGCACCGCATGCGGTGTGGTCCGGAATTGCTTCAGCAGGTGGGACCGGGGCGCGCTCCCCTGCGCCAGCACGGGATAGCTCAACGCCATTTCGGCCATCGCCTGCACGGCCCGCATCGTGGCATAGCTGGTGAACAGGACGAACGCGCGTCCCTGGGTCCGCTTCAGGATTTCGATCACCTCGCGTCCCGCCGCGGACGCGAAGTTCTCCGAGCGTGGATCGGGCATGCGGCGCGGCAGATAGAGGATGGCTTGCCGCGTGTAATCGAACTCCGACGGCAGCCGCACTTCGTCCGCGTGGCGGATCCCGAGGCGGTCACGAATGTAGTCGAACGTTCCCTCGACCGCGAGCGTCGCAGACGTCAGCACCGTCGTCTGCAGACGATCCAGCAGCAGTTCGCGGACGATGGTGGAGACGTCGATGGGCGAAGCGCGAAGAAACACTCCCCGTCCGCGGAGCTCCACGAAATAGACGAACTCGTTGTCGCCCGCGCGAAGCAGGAAGCGCAGATCGTCCCGCAGCTCGCGGCTGCGCCTCGCGAGCGTAGCGATGATTTCATCGATCGACTCAGGAACCACGTCGTCTTTCGTGTCGCGGTGCCGCCGGGCACTTCCGCCCGAGCGGTCCGCGTGAAGGCGGACACTACCGGGTTGTGGGCCGCGGTTCGCGCGAAGATCGGCCGTGGTGTCCGGCTTTAGCCGGACCTGATTCGGCTTCAGCGCTCCGGTCGTGTCCGGCTTCAGCCGGACCAACGCCGATTCGATGATGTCCAGCGCGCCGGTCAGATCCGCCGCCGCTGCTGCGGTCTGCGCGAGCGAGTCGACCGTCGCACGCACGCGCTCTTCGTTCCTGACGCGCGCGTCACCACGGTGTGCGAACGCCAGCTCGTTGAAGAACGTGCGTGCGCAGTCGCGGAGACGGTCCACGATTCTCGTGGCTTCGTCTCTCCGTTTGCGCTCGTCGCCGGCCATCATCAACAGGGAGCGCTCGACATCGCGTGCGAGCTGCTCGAGCCGGTACGTACTGACGCTGTAGCCGAAGTACTGCGTGGCGACGTCCTCGAGCTGGTGCGCCTCGTCGAGAATCGCGCGGTTGTATGCCGGTATCACTTCGCCGTAGGCGCTTTGACGCACGGCCGCATCGGCGCACAACAGGTGATGGTTGACGACGACGACGTCGGAGGCGGCGGCGCGCTGGCGCATCTTCGTGATGAAACAATCGTCGTACCGCGGGCACTCGGTGCCGAGACAGGTGTCGGCCGTGGCCGACACCTCGTTCCAGAACGCCAGATCCTCGGGCAGGGTCTCGAGCTCCGCGCGATCCCCGGTTTCGGTTCGCGCCGACCACTGCCGGATGATCGGCAGGAACACGTCGTGAGCGGACGGACCCATTCCCTCGCTCAGCTGATCGAGCTTGTGCAGACACACGTAATTGGCGCGACCTTTCATGTACGTTGCCGTGAACGGCACGCGGAGCGCCTCACGCAGGAGAGGGATGTCCTTGAAGAAGATCTGCTCCTGAAGGTTTTTCGTGCCGGTGGAGATGAGCACGCGCTCGCGTTTCAGGATGGCCGGCACCAGGTACGCGAGCGTCTTGCCGGTGCCCGTGCCGGCTTCGGCCAGCAGCACGCCGCCACGCTCGAGCACCCGGGCGACCGCCGCTGCCATCTCGATCTGCCCGGAGCGGGCTTCGAAATCCGGCATCTTGCGGGCGAGCGTGCCGCCGGGCGAGAACGTGGCCCGGACGATGTCCTCGTACGCGGCGACCGCGACGGGCGCGGTGCCGGGCCGCGCACCATCGGGCGCGCGCCGGCCACGCTCGGTGGCGGGCCGAGCAAGCTCGGCCCCTACAGTTCGGGGTACAGGGGGAACTTCCGGCACAACGTCTCGACTTCGGCGCGAACCATACCCAGCGCGCGATCATCGTCGGTGGCTTTCAGCGCGCGTGTGATCAATTCGCCGACCACGTCCATTTCGGGCTCGCGCATGCCACGCGTGGTGACGGCGGGCGTGCCGATGCGGATGCCGCTGGCCACCATCGGCGGATTCTGATCGAACGGGATGGCGTTCTTGTTCACCGTAATCCCCGCCTTTTCCAGCGCTTTCTCCGCCACCTTTCCCGTCACGCCCTGCGAAAACACGTCGACCAGCATCAGGTGATTGTCGGTGCCGCCGCTCACGAGCCGGAAACCGCTTTCGCTGAGCACGCGGGCGAGCGCTCTGGCGTTGGCGGCAATCTGGCGCTGGTAGCCGGCGAACGCCGGATCGGCGGCTTCTTTCAGGCACACGGCCTTCGCGGCGATGATGTGGACCAGCGGTCCGCCCTGGACCCCGGGGAACACGTTCCGATCGAGGTCCTTGGCGTAGCGTCCGCGGCACAGGATCAGTCCCGCCCTCGGTCCGCGCAGCGTCTTGTGCGTCGTGGTGGTGACGAAATCGGAATGCGGCACGGGATTCGGGTGCACACCGCCGGCGACCAGTCCGGCGATATGCGCCATGTCGGTCACGACTGCGGCCCCGACGCGGTCGGCCGCCGCGCGGATTCGTTCGAACTCGATCACGCGAGGATAGGCACTGGCGCCCACCATGATCATCTTCGGCCGGTGTTCGTCGGCCAGCCGATCCAGTTCGTCGTAGTCGATGCGCTCGTCTGCCTTCCGCACGCCGTAGGGCACGATCGTGTAGAGCCTGCCCGAGAAATTCAGCGGGTGGCCGTGCGTCAGATGGCCGCCGTGCGCGAGGTTCATGCCGAGGACGGTATCGCCCGGCTGGAGGAGCGTGAAATAGACGGCCATGTTCGCCTGGGCGCCCGAGTGCGGCTGGACGTTCGCGTGATCGGCGCCGAAGAGCGCCGTGGCCCTCGCAATCGCCGCGCGCTCGACGACGTCCACGTACTCGCAGCCGCCGTAATAGCGGCGGCCCGGATATCCTTCCGCGTACTTGTTCGTGAACACCGATCCGGCCGCCTCGAGAATCGCGCGGCTGACGAAGTTCTCCGACGCGATGAGCTCCAGCCCGCTGTTCTGCCGGTGCAATTCGTCCTTGATCGCCTTCGCGATCTCGGGATCGGATTCGGCGAGCGACCGCCACATCGTGGGTGTGCTGGTTTCGGCAGGCATCATGTCTCCGCTTGGTGGATCTGCTCGAGACGGCGCTGGTGCCGGCCGCCGGCGAACGGCGTGGCAAGCCAGACCGACAGGATCTCGTCGGCGAGATCGACCGCGACAATGCGCCCACCCATCGCGAGCACGTTGGCGTCGTTGTGCTCGCGCGACAGGCGGGCGGTGTGCGGATCGTTGCAGAGCGCGGCGCGCACGCCGCGGACCTTGTTCGCCGCGATCTGCTCGCCCTGGCCGCTGCCGCCGAGCACGATGCCGCGGTCGGCGCGGCCTGCGGCCACCGCGCGGCCGACCTCGAGGCAAAT
>QHWF01000457.1 GCA_003222455.1 Acidobacteriota bacterium | reverse complement strand
CGACTACGCGTCGGCCATCGAGGCCGCGAAGCAGGCGGAAAGATGGTTCTCGACGTCAGCGTCGCTGTCGGTCTTTCTGTTGGAGAGGGCGGAATACCACCTCTATGCCGCGCTCTCTCGTGCCGCATGCTGCGAGCCCATGGGCCCGGATCCGTACGCGGAGCATCGAGAGGCGCTCGCGGCGCACGACCGACAGCTCCGGGCCTGGGCCGCGAACTGCCCGGAGAACTTCGAGGATCGTACGGCGCTGGTCGGCGCGGAGATTGCGCGCATCGAGGGGCGACCGCTCGAGGCGATGGACCTGTACGAGCGAGCCATCCGCTCCGCCCGCGCCAACGGCTTTGTCCACCATGAGGCACTGGCCCACGACCTGGCGGGCCGGTTTTATCTGCAGCGCGGGTTCGAGACGGCCGGCTCTGCGCACCTGCGCCACGCGCGGGCGTGCTACGCGCTCTGGGGTGCCGATGGGAAGGTGCGGCAACTCGATGAGCTCTATCCGCACTTTCGCCAGTCAGAGCCGTCGCCCGACGTGCGAGGAACTATCGGCGCCCCGGTCGAGCACCTGGAGCTCGCAACGATTCTCAAAGTGTCGCAGGCCGTGTCAGGCGAGATTGTGTTGGAGAAGCTCGTCGAGACGCTGCTACGCACGGCCATCGAGCACGCCGGCGCGGAACGTGGGCTGCTCATGCTGCCGCGCGGTGGCGAATTATCGATCCAGGCGGACGCGAACATCAGCGGCAGTGTTGTCATTGTCCGTTTGCGCGAAACGCCAGTCTCCACGGCTGAGCTTCCGGAGGCGGTGGTTCGTTATGCCGCGCGCACGCGGGAGACCGTGATTCTGGACGATGCGTTGGCCCACAATCCGTTTTCCACCGACGAGTACATCGCCAAGCAGCGTGCCCGGTCGGTACTCTGCTTGCCCCTCGTGAAACAAGGCGCGCTTGTTGGCGTGCTGTACCTCGAGAACAACGTCACCGCGCACGTGTTCACGATTGCGCGCATCGAGGGGCGACCGCTCGAGGCGATGGACCTGTACGAGCGAGCCATCCGCTCCGCCCGCGCCAACGGCTTTGTCCACCATGAGGCACTGGCCCACGACCTGGCGGGCCGGTTTTATCTGCAGCGCGGGTTCGAGACGGCCGGCTCTGCGCACCTGCGCCACGCGCGGGCGTGCTACGCGCTCTGGGGTGCCGATGGGAAGGTGCGGCAACTCGATGAGCTCTATCCGCACTTTCGCCAGTCAGAGCCGTCGCCCGACGTGCGAGGAACTATCGGCGCCCCGGTCGAGCACCTGGAGCTCGCAACGATTCTCAAAGTGTCGCAGGCCGTGTCAGGCGAGATTGTGTTGGAGAAGCTCGTCGAGACGCTGCTACGCACGGCCATCGAGCACGCCGGCGCGGAACGTGGGCTGCTCATGCTGCCGCGCGGTGGCGAATTATCGATCCAGGCGGACGCGAACATCAGCGGCAGTTCTGTCATTGTCCGTTTGCGCGAAACGCCCGTCTCCACGGCTGAGCTTCCGGAGGCGGTGGTTCGTTATGCCGCGCGCACGCGGGAGACCGTGATTCTGGACGATGCGTTGGCCCACAATCCGTTTTCCACCGACGAGTACATCGCCAAGCAGCGTGCCCGGTCGGTACTCTGCTTGCCCCTCGTGAAACAAGGCGCGCTTGTTGGCGTGCTGTACCTCGAGAACAACGTCACCGCGCACGTGTTCACGCCATCGCGCATCGAGCTCCTGAAAGTGCTGGCCTCGCAGGCCGCCATCTCCCTGGAAAACGCGCGCCTTTACGCTGACCTTCACGAGGCGCAAGCCTATCTGGCAGAGGCGCAGCGGCTGAGTATCACGGGCAGCTTCGGGTGGAGGCCGGCGAGCGGTGAAATCGTGTGGTCTGACGAAACGCACCGGATCTTCGCGCTCGATTCAGCGGCGAAGCCCACGATCGAATTTGTCCTCTCGCGAGTTCATCCCGAGGACCAGGACAGCGTGCGGGACCTCATCGAGCGTGCGACCCGCGAGGCCAGGGACTGGGATCTCGAGCGTCGAATCGTCATGCCCGACGGGGCCGTGAAGCATCTGCATGTCGTCGCGCATGCCGTCCACGATGGGGCGACCGGGGGAGCCGAGTACGTCGGGGCGGTGATGGACGTCACCGCCGCCGAGGAATCGCGCCGGGCGCTCGAGAAGGCGTACGCCGAGATCCAGGTGCTGAAGGATCAGCTGCAGAAGGAGAACATCGTCCTCCGTGAGGAAGTCGACAAGACCTCGATGTTCGAGGAGATCGTCGGCTCATCGCCGCCCCTCAGAGCGGTGCTGTCCGACCTGTCCAAGGTCGCGCCGACCGATTCGACTGTGCTCATCACCGGCGAGACCGGCACGGGAAAGGAGCTCATCGCCCGCGCGATCCACAAGCGATCGCCGCGAGCCTCTCGACCCTTCGTCAGCATCAACTGCGCGGCGATTCCCGCGTCACTCATCGCGTCGGAGCTCTTCGGCCATGAGAAGGGGGCGTTTACCGGAGCCCTGCAGCAGCGACAAGGCCGCTTCGAGCTGGCCGACGGCGGGACGCTCTTCCTCGACGAGGTCGGCGAACTCCCCGCCGAGACCCAGATCATGCTGCTGCGTGTGTTGCAAGAGCACGAATTCGAGCGTGTCGGTGGCAGCCGGCCCATCCGCGTGAACGTCCGCGTGATCGCCGCAACGAATCGTGATTTGCAGACTGCGGTCGCGAACAGTACCTTTCGAGCGGACCTCTTCTACCGGCTCAACGTGTTTCCGTTGGAAGTGCCGGCCCTACGTGAGCGTCGGGCGGATATCCCCGTGCTTGTCGAGTACTTCATTCATCGCTTTGCCCAGCGCGTGGGCAAGAGAATCCGCGGTCTCAGCAAAGAGACATCCACCCTGCTCCAATCGTACGACTGGCCGGGCAACATCCGTGAGTTGCAGAACGTCATCGAGCGAGCGGTGATCATCGCTGACTCCGACACTCTCGCCATCGATGAACGATGGCTTGCGGGCGGGCCGCCGAAGCCCCCAGCGGTCGAGAGCCCGCCGGCCTCTACGCTTGCGACTCAGGAGAAGGACGTCATCGAGGCCGCGCTCAGGGAAAGCAAGGGCCGGGTGTCCGGACCGTTCGGCGCGGCCCCGCGGCTCGGCGTACCGTCATCGACGCTGGAGTCGAAGATCAAGCAGCTGAAGATCGACAAGCGGCGCTTCCAGTCAGGGTAGTGACGGCGCTCGAGCTATGCAGCCCACCGAATGGGCCACGCTCGCGACCTGTCTCGCGAGCCTTCCGCTCAAGACTTCGACTGCGCAGCGCCGTCAACAAGGCTATCGATGACGACCTTCGGAACAATCAGGCCCAAGCTCATCGCTAAAATGATCGTGACGGCGGTCATGCCGTCCGAGACCGTCGCAGCCAGGAGCTCCAGAGTTGTATTCGAGCCGCTCGTAAGCAGCAGCAGACCGCTCGCCATTCTGAAGAGGAAGGCGCCCGGTATCATCGACACCACTGCGGCAAAGCCGATGGCTGCGAACGGCATGTGCCAGCGACGAGCGACTGGAGTGAGGATCAGCCCGACAACGAAGCACGCGACGAACGCTCCGGTCGCCGCACCACAACCAACGGTAAGTGTCCACCACCTCAGGGCATGAGCGAGAATCCCGACCGCGATTGGCCATCCCAGCATTCGCAACGGCGTCGAGAAGAAGATGCTGAACGCCGCGACAGCGACACCGGCGGCGATCATGTCGAGCCAGAGGGCCACTGCTCTCACCGGCACACCCACCGGCAAGGATACGTTCAGAAGTCCCAGGCCCAGAAGCAGTCCGCCTGAGATCGCCAGAATCACCAGGCCGGCGTAAACCAGCCGTGAGGCGCCGAGATGGATGTGCGCTGCGGCAAGGTCCAGCATGCCGTTGAGCACGTGCGGCCCTGGCACCAGGATCATGCAGGGGCAGACAGCGACGAGGCGGAGCGAGGAGCTGAGCTCGTAACGCACCGCGAGCGCGCCAATGATCCCAGCGAGCAGCGCCGCGCAGAGCTCCTGCAGGAATGCGTTCGTACTGTATCGACCAATCGTGCGACGTAGCACGGCGCCGCTCGCGGCACTGACGACGATGAGCGCGCCCGCGGCCAGGTGCTGAACCCCGTACAGGACCGCCAGTGCGGCAGCGCCCGCCGCAGCGGCCAGCGCGAACAACCAGGTCGGCGCCGGCGGCGTCTGCGAGATCGTCGTGAACGCCGCCGGCAGGGCAGATAGCGTCAGCCGGCCCGCGTCGAAGTCCGCGACGGTCCGCATACCGGAGACCACCCGATCCATATCTATGCTCGTCGGATCGGCGGCCCTGACGGAGACGAACCCGGCGTCCCCGTCCCTAGCCTGAAGTTGCAGCTCGCCCCAGCGCGGAAAGATGCCGGCGCTCAGACCCAGAGTATTGCCGAGCCGCTCGGCTGCCGCGACGGTCTCTTCCGTGGATTGGCCATTGACGTGTAGGACCTGGGCGAAGCTCAGAACGACCTCCGCCCGCTCCTGCAGCGCCGTTGCCCGATGCTCGCGAACGAGTGGCACGAGCAGATCACCCCGCTTACTGATTACAGATACTGGGGCGGCCTCGACCTCCGCGAGAAACTCCACCGCCGCGCGGTCGACGAGTGTGACGTTCTGGAGATCGAGGGTGACGCGACGGTCGGCGTGTTCCCGATCAATGTCTCCACTTAGAGCGAACACGATCGCGTCCGGCGTCGATGAGCGATAGATTCGAAAGGTCACCCGCGTTTTCCCCCGACGTTCTCGACAGAGCGAGGCGCCGGCCAAGTGCAAACCACCGGTTCTACCGGGGGGAGGACGCGCGCTCGAAAAACTTCTCACGACGGTTCGTGAAAGAGAATTGATCGTGCCCCCTCGGCGCGAGCGGCGCGCACATACCCGAAAGATGTGCGTCCAACTGCTTTCTCAGGAACAGCCGCGCGCGATGCACACGCGTCTTGACGTTGACGACGGTGAGGCCGAGGGTCTCAGCGATTTCCCGGTGCGAGAGCCCCTCGACGTCGCGCAGCACCACGACGGCGCGGTAGTCGGCGGGCAGTTTGTCGATGGCGGCGCTGAGCACCATCCGAAGCTCCGTCTGGCGAGCCGGCCGTGCTTATCGAACGCGGGAAGCAGCTCGTCCAGCGAGATATCGGCGCCGCGGCCGCGACGCCTCCTGCAACGCTGATAGGCCGCATTGGCCACGATCCGATAGAGCCACGAGCCGAACGCGGAGTCTCCACGAAACGTATCGATCTTTCGGATCAGGGACAAGAAGGCGTCCTGCACCGCTTCCTCGGCATCCTGCGGGTTCCCGGTGATCCGCGTGGCGAGGCGGCAGGCGCGGTCACCGTAGGCGGCTACGAGATCCTCGGCGGCCGTCGGATCACCCCGGCGGAGGGCCGCCACGAGCGAGCCATCCCGGTCGATCCGTGTCGTCATGCTCGGGCTGCTCCTGGGACACGGCGTTGTGGCCGCCCCGACAACCCGCGCCATCGTTCGAGGATGATGCTCTCTCAATGTAAACCTCTACGGACTACGTAGAGCAAGGTGAGGGCCAAGCCTAAGCAGCCGTTTCTATTAGAGACCGCTAGAGACCGCGATGCAGTTCACGAATTTCTCGCGAAGCGTCGCGAACGAGACCTAC
>QHWF01000456.1 GCA_003222455.1 Acidobacteriota bacterium | reverse complement strand
ACAGGAGGACAAATCCTGTTGTCTTCAGGATTCAACCTCCGCGTCCTGCTCAGAAAATGCGACAGATTGCTCACCCCACGGACGTGTCAGGCTGCGATCGCACCCACGACGATGAACGCAAAGGCCGCTAAGGTCGCAAAGCTGTCCACCACGTGTAACCGCGAGAGTCGCGATCAGGTGAGCCGCGGTAGCGGCCGGCGACGGCGTCGCGAACCGCCTGTGTCTGTCGGCCGGCTGCGCCGGCCGCCCGTCGCCGGCCGCAACCGCGGCTCCCTTCGCGACCTTTGCGGCCTTTGCGTTCATCCGTTCTGTACGCGGGAGGGTCGCGAACCATGGGGACCCATTTTCATGCGACGGGGTGAGCGCGCTCCCGCTCATGACGACTCCGTGGTAGGTTCCGAGGAAAAGA
>QHWF01000455.1 GCA_003222455.1 Acidobacteriota bacterium | reverse complement strand
CGATCAGATCAGCAAATCCAACGTCAACCAGCTCGAGCTGGCCTGGTTCTACCCATGGGCCACAACCGGCTTCAACCCGATCGTGATCGACGATTGTATCTACGTGCTGGGGCGGAACAACTCGCTCATCGCGCTCGACGCCACGACGGGCAAGGAGCTCTGGATTCACGAGCGCCTGACCGGGATGACGAGCCGCGGCGTCAACTACTGGCAGAGCCAGGACGGGAAGGACAAACGGCTGATCTTTGCGATCAACGGCTACCTGCAGGCCATCGACGCGCGGAGCGGCGAGTCCGTCCGGACCTTCGGCGACAACGGCATCGTCGATTTGCGGCGCGGTCTGACGCGCGCCGAGGGCACCGACCGGCGCGTGCAATCGAGAAGTCCCGGCAAGGTGTGGAAGAACCTTCTGATCATGGGGTCGGCGTCCGGCGAAGGGTGGGTCACACCGCCCGGCGACATCCGCGCCTACGACATCGTGACCGGCAAGCTCGCCTGGCAGTTTCACACGGTGCCGCTTCCCGGCGAGTTCGGCTACGACACATGGCCGAAGGACGCCTACAAATATGCCGGCGGCGCGAACAACTGGGGTGAGATGTCCGTTGACGATGAACGGGGCATTGTCTACGTCCCGACCGGATCGGCGACCTACGACTTCTACGGCGCGGATCGCCACGGTGCGAACCTGTTCGCGAATTGTCTACTGGCGCTCGACGCGCGCACCGGAAGGCGTCTGTGGCATTACCAGACGGTGCACCACGATCTCTGGGACTTGGACAACGTCTCCGCGCCCCAGCTCGTGACGGTCCAGCACAACGGCGGGCGCGTCGACGCGGTGGCACACGCCGGAAAGACCGGCTTTCTGTATGTCTTCAACCGCTTGACGGGTGAGCCGCTGTGGCCGATCGAAGAACGGCCGGTGCCGAAGAGTGACGTGCCCGGCGAAGAGGCCTGGCCGACGCAGCCCTTCCCGAGCCGGCCGCCGGCGTTCGCGCGGCAGACGTTTACCGTCGACGATATAAACCCATGGCTGCTGGAGCCCGAGGAGCTGGAAAAAATGCGCGACCGTGTGTCGAAGGCGCGCAACGAAGGCATCTTCACGCCTCCCGCGCTCATCGACACGATTTCGATGCCGGGCAACCAGGGCGGCTCGAATTGGGGCACCACGGCAGCCGATCCGAAAAAGGGCCTGGTGTTCGTGGTCAACGTGAACGAGGTCGCGATTCTCAAGCTCGAAGATGTCAGGACGCGGACGGGCCGGCCCGGCACGTTCGGCACGCAGGCCTATCAGAAATACTGTCAGGCCTGCCATGGCTCGGACCAGCCGAACGCGCCGCCCGCGTCCGCGCCGGCGTTGTCGGGTGTCATAGACCGACTCAGCGAGGACACGATTCGCGCGGCAGTGACGGGTGGAAAAGGCACGATGCGTCCGGTCCCGGGCATCACGGACGCCGAGCTCACCGCCGTGCTGGCGTATCTGGCGAATCCGAATCCAGAAGGGCGCGGTGCCGGTCCTTCTCCAGGGCCGCCGCCGCCACCAGGTCCGGTCGTCGCCTCGGGCGGCGTGCCGCTGCCTCCGCCGCGGATTCCGTCCGAGCTTCCTCCGACGTATGCCGGCATCGGCGGCAGCGGCGGAAATTTCCCATACCCCGAAGGCGTGGAGGTACCGTCCGTTCGTTACGTGACGGAATACGGCGTCATGGCCTCGGCGACGAAACCGCCGTACACGACGCTGACCGCCTATGACCTCAATACCGGCACGATCAAGTGGCAGATTCCGGTCGGCGATGATCCGGTCACATTGGCGCGAGGCGGTCCGCCCAACACGGGTGGTCTGGGCGCCCGCAACGGGATGGTGGTCACCAGAGCCGGCATCATCTTTCTCGCCGGCGGCGACGGCAAGCTCCGAGCTTACGACGAAGACAGCGGGCGGGTGCTGTGGACGGCCACGCTGCCCGGAAGCTCGAACGGCATCCCGGTCAGCTACGAAGCGAAAGGCCGTCAGTACGTCGTCTTTTCGTCGTTGCCGCGCGTCGCCGGCCGCGGGGCCGGCCGGGGGCGGAGCGATGTGCCGCCGCCCATCACGGTGTCGCCAGACACGCCGCGCGGGTACATGGCATTCGCGTTACCGCGGCGCGAGAAATCGCTCGACCACTGAGGACGCGAAAGGACAATTCGGTGAGGCTCAGTTCTCAGTTCTAGAGAGCGAACCTCACGATTGAACGCAGAGGTCGCAAAGGACGCAAAGAAATACTGTATTTCTTGGCGGCCTTCGCGGCCTTTGCGTTCCAGGGTGGGTCAGTCAGTCGGACAGGTTCTCAGTTTCCAGTATCAACGGCACTCGTAAGCAGGAGGAGCCAATGACTGACGTGCGGCGCACTCGGACATGTGCAGTCGTCGTGGTGGTGATCTGTCTCGCGAGCGCAGTCAGCGCCTTTGCGCAAGCTGGCGGCGGAACTGGAACGCTCACCGGCACGGTCGTGGACAGCACGGGCGCCGCCCTTCCGGGCGCCACGGTGAGTGCGACCGCGGCAAATACCGGCTCGGTTCGAACAGTGGTCTCGAGTGAGGCCGGACTGTTTCGATTCGCGGCGTTGAATCCAGGCCGCTACGCGGTCCGGGTGGAGCTCTCCGGCTTCAGGCCGCTGACCGTTGCCGATGTCGATCTCCTCAGCTCCGAAATCCGCGATCTGAGCAACGTGACGTTGCAGCTCGGCGAGATCACGGAGACTGTCTCCGTCACGTCGGAGGTCACTCCCGTGCAGCTCGCGGACAGCTCGCGCAGGGCGACGATCACGGCCGATGATCTGTCGAACATTCAGATGAAGGGCCGCGACGTGTTCGGTCTCATGGCCATCCTGCCCGGAGTCCAGGATACCAACCTGAATCGCGATTTCGCCCAGTGGCGATCGGCGATTTCCATCACCATCAACGGGGCGCCGTCGCAGAACAAGGACGTGCGCGTCGATGGCCTCAACGTCGTCGACGAAGGCGGCTGCGGCACCGCGTACGTCAACTTGAACATGGAC
>QHWF01000454.1 GCA_003222455.1 Acidobacteriota bacterium | reverse complement strand
TCCGCGACGACGACATGACCGCCGCGCCTCACAATTTCCAGCGCAACCTCGCGGCCGATCCCGCTGCCGCCACCGACGACAAGCGCGATCTTCCGGCTGAGCTCGCGCTCCGGCGGCATGCGCTGCAGCTTGGCTTCCTCGAGCGCCCAGTACTCAATACGGAACGCTTCGGACCGCGGCAGCGCCACATAGTTGTGGAAGCTCGTGAAGTCGCGCGCCTGCTCCGCCCGTCGCGCCTGCGGCAGCGGGCCCAGCCGGGTCTCTTTGTCTTCGAGTGCGTTGGCGCCGGCCATCACGTGGATGGCATTGACGAAGAATTCCGTCGTGATTCGCGCTTCGCGCTAGTCCTTGCCGAACCCGATCACCCCAAGCGCCGGGATGACGACGACCGACGGGTTCGAGCCGCGCAGCGGCGGCGAATCCGGCTGGGCGTGCGCCGTGTAGTACGCGGCGTATGCCTCACGATAGCTCGCCAGCCGCTCGCCAATCCGCGACTCCAGACCCGCGATGCCGTCACGAGCCGGATCCCACGGCACGAACATCGGCGAGATGCGCGTGCGCAGAAAGTGGTCGGGACAGCTCGTACCCAGGCGACACAACTCTTCGGCCCACGCGCTGTTCGCGAACTCGAGCGCTTCGTCCGACCGCTCGACATGCGCGATCACACGCCGCTCCAAGGACAGGCTGCCGCGCAGGTGCGGCAGAATCGCGGCGACCGTCGACTCGCGATCGACCGTGGCCGTCGCGGCGGCGCCCCCGAATCGGAGCCCCCGGGCGCGCGCATGAAGGTCCACGAACTCACCCATCTGATCGATCGTCCTGATGCTGTTCACATAGCAGTGGCGCGGCGTGTCGCCCCAGGTGAACAGGCCGTGACTCCCGAGCACGATGCCGTCGCACCCCGGATGCCCGGCGATCGCCTGCCGCAGCATCAATGCCAGCTCGAATCTGGGTCGCTGCCACGGCACCCATGCGATCCGGCGCCCATAACGCCGGTTGAACTCGTCCAGCTTCTCCCGGCCGTTGGCGCTCGCGGCGAGCGCGATCGCCCAATCGGGGTGCAGATGATCCACATGATCGAACGGCAGAAACGCGTGGAGCGGCGTATCGATGGAGGCGGCCACCCGGTTCTCACCGAACGCGCACAGCGGGTAGAGACCGATCATTTCGTCTTCATTCGCTTCGCCGCGGTAACGCGGGATGAGGGCCTCGAGCTTGTCGAGATGCAGGAGGGCGAAGCCGGACGCGCCGATGCTGCGCAGATCGCCGCCGCTGCCCTTCACCGCGAGCACCCGCACGGGCGCGCCCGTCAGCGGATCCGGCAGGTCGATCTTCGAGCTCGTGTTGCCGCCGCCGAAGTTCGTGATGCGAAGATCGGCGCCCAGCAGGTTCGATCGGTAGCGCAGCAACTCGAGCGGCTGCCTGGCCAGACTGGTGGCCTCGTCATCGTCCCACAGGTTCCGCAGAAACTTTGTTTCGATTGTTACGGTTTCGGGCACAACGTCACTCCAGGTCGGATCATGTTACACGCTAAGCCGGCGGCCGTTGTTGTTGCATACTGCGAAAGGGGTCCCGCTAAAGCCGGACACTACCGACGTTTTTCGAACCGCTTTCGCGATGCTCCGGTAGTGTCCGCCTTTAGGCGGACGTCAGTGCCGCCGTCCGAGAATATTCAGACTCCTGTTGTCCGGCTTCAGCCTGACCGAGCGGGGCCCTTCAGGCCTGCTACATGCCGGGCGGACCTGAAGGTCCGCACTACGACTGCTCTGACCTGGCAACCGGATGAAGGAGCTGAGATGAAGGTCATACGGGCGATTCTTGGAGCCGCTCTCCTCGTCGGTCCTGCCATCGCACTCGCCGGCCATGGCCTGCAGACGACGACCTACGTGCCGAAGCAAAGCGATCGTCCCGAGCCCATCGCCGGCGACGAGCCGGGATTCGAGTCGATCTTCGACGGGAAGACGCTCTCCGGCTGGGAAGGCAATCCGACGTACTGGCGGGTGGAGAACGGCGCGTTGGTTGGTGAAATCACGCCTGCAACCGTCATCAGGAGCAACACGTTCATCATCTGGCGCGGTGGCAGGCCTCGGGATCTCGAGTTGAAGCTCCAGTACCGGATCACCCCCGACGGTAACAGCGGAATCAACTACCGCAGCTCGATTGTCCCGGACGCCGTGACGCCCGGCAACAAGTTCGCCATGCGCGGTTATCAGAGCGATCTCGACGGCCGGAAGCAGTATCCCGGCAACAACTACGAGGAAAAGGGACGGCTCTTTCTCGCCGTCCGCGGACAGATGACCCACGTGGTCGGCGGACGGCCGCCAGTCCTGGTCTCGACGATTGGCGACCCGAACGAACTGGCGCAGGTCGTCACGGACGATTGGAACGCGGTTCACCTGATCGTCCGCGGCAACGTCCTGACTCACATCATCAACAACCGCGTGATGACCGTGGTCGTCGATGACGACGTGCCCAATCGTCCGATGGACGGCCTGATCGGTGTGCAGGTGCACGTCGGCCCGCCGATGAAGGTCGAGTACCGGAACATCAGACTGAAGAACTGGTAGCGTAGAGGGAACGTCACGATCGAACGCAGAGGCCGCAAAGGACGCAAAGAAAAGACAGGATTTCTTCGCGGCCTTCGCGGCCTTTGCGTTCCAACGGCGGCGCCGGTTAGTCGGACACGCTTCTAGCGAGCCACCACAGAGGACGCGGAGGTTCAATTCCTGAAATGAGACAGGATTCTTCCTCCTGTCCTCCGCGTCCTCCGTGGTGGATCGTCAAATTACTCGGACACGCTCCTCGGCGAGGTACTGTTGAAAGCGCCGGTACGGCGCGTCCCACCGATCGGTCGCCGACGGCTCGAAGCGCTCCACCGGAAAGGATCGATCGATCACCGCGCGCGCCTCGGTCAGCGAGCTCACCGCTCCGGTCGCCAGCATCTGCATCGCGATGTTGCCGAGCGCCGTCGCCTCGATCGGACCCGCGAGCACGGTCCGGCCGGTCGCGTCGGCCGTGAACTGGTTCAGCAGCCGGTTGCGCGAGCCGCCGCCGACGATCCGGATCTGCTCGACGCGGCGGCCGGTCAGTCCTTCCATCGACTCGAGCACCGCGCGATACTTCATCGCGAGGCTCTCGAGGATGGCGCGCGCGAATGCCGGTGGGCCCGACGGCTCCGGCTGTGACGTCCGGCGGCAGTAGCACGCGATTTCGGCCGGCATGTCGGCGGGATTCAGAAACGCCGGGTGATCCGGATCGACGAGCGACGCGAACGCCAGCCGATCGTCGGCCGCCGCCGAGAGCAGCGCGTCGTAGTCGAGCGGGTGTCCGTCCACGACCCACGACCGCCGGCACGCCTGCAACAGCCACAAGCCGCTGATGTTCTTCAGCAGCCGAATCGTGCCGCATACGCCGCCTTCGTTCGTGAAATTCAAGTCGCGCGCCTTCGCCGTCATCACCGGTGCGTCCAGTTCGGTGCCCAGCAGCGACCACGTGCCGGAACTGATGAAGGCCGTCGAGCCGCCCGCGCATACCGACGCAACCGCCGATCCGGTGTCGTGACACGCTGGCGCGACCACCGGCGTCCCGGCAAGCGCCGGCGCCGCCTCCTTCCGCAACTCCCCGACCACCGTGCCCGGCTGCACGATTTCGGCCAGAACTCGCGTGGGCAGGCCGATCGCCGACAGCAGGTGCGTCGCCCACGTCCTCGTCCGGGCATCCACGAACTGGGTGGTCGTGGCAATCGTGTACTCCGAGCACAGGCGGCCGCTCAACCAGTAATTCAACAGATCGGGAATCGTGACGAGGGCGTGCGCCGCGTCCACGACGTCCGGCGTCAGACGACACGCGGCGTAGAACTGGAACAGCGTGTTGATTTGCAGGAACTGGATGCCCGTGACGGCATAGATGTCTTCGCGGCTCACGCGCTCGAAGACCGCTTCCATCATCCCCTGGTTGCGCGGGTCGCGATAGTGGCGCGGATTTTCGAGCAGGTTGCCGCGCTCGCCGAGCAGGGCGTAATCGACACCCCATCCGTCGACGCCGACGCTCGCCAGCCGCGTCCCAGCCGCGTCGGAGAGCGCTTGTCCGATCTCGTGCCACAGCCGCAGGATGTCCCAGAACAGCGACTCGTGCTGCCGGACCGGCTCGTTCGGAAATCGTCGTGTCTCGCGAATGTCCAGCACGCCTCGCTGGAGGCGGCCGAGGATGGCGCGTCCGCTTTCAGCACCGAGATCGAACGCGAGGAACGCGCCGCTCACAGTTTCTTGAGCCAGATGTTCCGGAACTCCACCTTCATCGGAGGCCCGACGTGCATCTGGAAACCCAGCAGGCCGCCGAGCGCTCGGTTCCTCGAGTCGTCGTCGATGACGATGCTGGTGACGGCGCCGTTCAGGATCTGGACGATTGTGTTGCCGCGCGCGACGAGGTGTACCTGGTTCCAGTCGTTGGTCTTGATCACGGCTTTCAGTTCGTCGGCGCTCTGCTGCAGGTTGCCGATGACTTTCGGCCGGCCGCCATCAGGGACGTAGACGGCCTGGCCTCTCATGGCCAGGAATCCGCGTCCGCGTTCCTCGTAGATTTGTCCGGTGTATTGATTCGCGAAATCGATGTCGGCCTGATACCCCTTCATCACCCACTTGCCGACGTCGCCGCCCGGCGGCAGCTGGACGCTGCGAATCTGGACGCCACTGTTCGTGGAATTCATCCGGAACTCCACCTTCAGCTCGAAGTCGGCCGGCTCGCCGCCGCGCCAGATCAGAAAGGTGTTCTGCTTGAGCGGATTCTGGTCGGTACTCTCGCCAACGATCTCGCGGTTCTCCGCGCGCCAGAACGACGGATCACCGTCCCAGCCTTTCAGGCTCGCACCGTCGAAGATCGACTCGAACCCGGCGTGATCCCCGAGGACGAGCGGATCGGCGCCGCGGGGCCCGTCGCCGCGGCCGCCGCGGCCGTCCTGGCCGAGCAGCCCGTGGTGAAAGTCCAGCGTCGCACCGAGGGCGGCGAGGCGCCCCGATGTTCCACCCCACGGCGCACAGTCCGCGCCGTGGGGACCCCGGCGGAGCGGCGCGACGACCGCAGAGCGGGGTCCCCACCGTGTGTCTTGTGCACGGTGGGGTGCAATATCGGGAATATTTGAGGGAGGAGCAACGCAGTCAGCCCCGAGGCCCCCAACGCGCGTTTCCCAGCGCGTTGGGGTGGGAGCGGGGATGCATCGCCGGCCGAATGCAGCTGGAGTTTCACCACGGGCTGCTAGGGGCGGCTGCGCGGCAACCGACGTGACCACGGCGAACAGCACACCGAGTACGATCTTGTTCATACGGCACCCGCCTGCTGCGTTACGGCGACGCTCTCCCAGCGGCCGCTCTTCGCCGATTTCAGCACCGCGTCGGTCACGTAGTCGGTGGCGAGGGCATCGCGGAACGTCGGCGCTGCGCTCCTGCCCTGCGCCACGGCGTCGAGGAAGTCGGCGAACTGGTGGATGAAGGTGTGCTCGTACCCGATCTGCAGCCCGGGCACCCACCAGTGCTTCATATACGGATGGTCGCCGTCGGTGATGTGCACACTGCGCCAGCCGCGCAGCGTCCCTTCGTCGCGGTGGTCGAACCACTGCAGCCGATGCAGATCGTGCAGGTCCCAGCGGGCCGAGGCGTGCTCGCCGTTGATTTCGAGCGTGTACAGCGCTTTGTGGCCGCGCGCGTACCGTGTGGCTTCAAAGAGGGCCAGCGATCCGTTCTGGAATCGCGCCAGAAACGCGCTCGCATCGTCGATGCCGACGGGCTCGATGCGGCCGGTGAGCGTGTGCTTGCGCTCCTTGATGAACGTTTCGGTCATCGCCGTGACGTCGGCAATCGGCCCGTTCAACCAGAGCGCGGTATCGATGCAGTGCGCGAGCAGGTCGCCGGTGACGCCGCTGCCCGCGACGGCGACGTCGAGACGCCAGAGCCCTTCGCCGCCCTGCGGCAGGTCGCTGGAAATCGTCCAGTCCTGCAGGAATTGCGCGCGGTAATGGAAGATGCGTCCGAGCTTGCCTTCG
>QHWF01000453.1 GCA_003222455.1 Acidobacteriota bacterium | reverse complement strand
GGCCGAGCACCAGCCGCAACACGTCGCCTCGAGTCGCTCCCATACTCACTCGGATCCCGAACTCGCGCGTGCGCTGAATCACCAGGTAGTTCATCACCGCGTAGATGCCTATCGACGCCATGACCAGTGCGAGCATCGAGAACGCCGCCAGGATCACCATGCGGAAGCGTGGCTGCGCCACCGAGCCCGACACCAATTGCTCCATCGTCTGGATCTGATCCACCGGCATGTGCTGATCGATCGCCGCAACGGCGTCGCGTAGTTCGGCCGCGGCAGCACCTGTATCGAGTGCCGTGTGAATCACGATGGTGGGGCTGCTCTCGGTATTCGGCGACTCCTCCATCGGCACGTACATCTCCGGCTTCGTCTCCCCGTCCAGTCCCTCGTGCCGCACGTCGCCCACCACGCCGATCACCGTGCGCCATGTGTCGCTTCCAAACTGCAGTCGCCTGCCGATCGGGTCTTGCCCTCCCCAATACTCGCGCGCCATCGAGTCGTTGATCACGGTGACCCAGGGCGAGTCCGTCGTGTCCGCCGGCGCAAAAGAGCGGCCGCGCAACAACGGAATCCCGATCGCCTCGAAATAGCCTGCGCTCGCCGGCCGGTACTTCGCCATGTTGTACGTCCCAACCGGCAGCGGTGGTCGGCCTTCGATGACGAACGACCACCCGTTGTCCAAACCGCTGAGCGGCAGGTACGTCGTCAACCCGGCGGACTGCACGCCCGGCTTTGCACTCAGCGTCGCCAGCAGTTCTCGTTCGAAGGCGGCGATCGTCCGGTTGTCGGGATAGCGGGATCGTGCCAGCGATAAGCGCGCGGTCAGGATACCGTCCGAGCGGAACCCCGGCGCGACGTGCGTCAGCGCCCAAAAACTCTTCACCATCAGGCCGGCGCCGATCAGAAGAATGATCGCGATCGACATTTGCGCCACGGCCAGGCCATTCCGCAGATGGCTGTGAGAGGCACCCGCGACGCGATGACTCTGTTTGAGCGACTCTCCCGCACCGGTGCGCCCCGTTCCGACCAGCGGACCCAATCCGAAGAGAATCCCCGTCGCCAGCGAAATCGCTGCCGTGAACACCAGCATTCGCGTGTCTCCAGCCATCCCCGCGGCACGCGACAGGTCGGGAGGCAGATGCGAAGCGAGAGCGCCAGTCACCGCCAGCGCCAACAGAAATCCCGCGGTTCCGCCGATGGCCGCCAACAACAGACTCTCTGTCAGCAGTTGTTGTGCGAGGCGCCCGCGGCTTGCACCGAGCGCGACCCGAACCGCCATCTCTGTCTGGCGCGCCGCTGCCCGGCTCAACAGAAGGTTCGCGACGTTCGCGCAGGCGATCAGCAGCACCAATCCAACGGCGCCAAGAAGCATTTCCAGTGGCGCGCGAACAGTCGCCGTGACCCGCCCCGGCAGCGACACAGCCGCGATGCCCTTATCGCGGTTGTTACGGGGATACAGCCGCGCCATGTTCGCCCCGAGGACGTCGAGTTCCGCCTGGGCCTGCGCCAGTGTCACATCGGGCGCGAGCCGCGCGATCACCTGCAACGTATGCGAGTTGCGCTGCAGTCGCTGAGGATCGAGCGCAAGCGGAACCCAAATGTCAACCTGGCTGCGCGCCTGGAAATCTGCCGCCGTGCTCCCGAACTGAAAATCCGCCGACAGCACCCCAACCACCGTGTAGCTCTCGTCGTTCAGCGTGATGGTCTTGCCGACGATGTCGCGGTCCGCGCCGAACCGTTCGCGCCATGTGGCATAGCTCAGAATGGCGACGCGATTCTGGCCAGGCCAGTCCTCCTCCGAAAGAAAATTGCGGCCGAGGATGAACCGGACGCCTAATACGGAAAAGAAACTCGATGAAATCTGTCCTCCGGCCAACCGCGACGCCTCGCGCTGTCCGCCGACAATGAAGTCGGGCGCGAAGCTGGACTCCCTCACCGCCGCCATCCCGCTGAACGACCGGCTCGCGTCGCGCCAATCCACAAAATTCGCTGGCGCCACGGAGCCAAGGGCGCCGTCGCGCTGCCGCTCCCAAAGCGTCACGATGCGACTCGGCTCGGCATAGGGCAACGGCTTGAGCAACACCGCATTGCAGACGCTGAAAATCGCCGTGTTCGCGCCGATCCCGACGGCCAGCGTCACCACAGCTGCCGCCGCGAAGCCCTGATTCTTTCGCAGCATGCGGACCGCGTAGATCAGATCGGCCCGCACCGACTCGAGGGCCGGGAACACCTGCATGTCCCTCCGGTCTTCCGCCAACAACGTGGTATTACCGAACTGCCGCCGCGCCGCGAGCAGGGCGGCTTCCGCCGTCATACCCTGCCGGCGATAGCGCTGCGTCAGCAATCGGACGTGTTCCTCGATCTCCGTCTGAAACTCCATGTCGCACGGCTCATTGCGAACCGTGCCGCGGATCCGCGTCCACAGTTTCAGAAGGCGACGGATCATGACTTCTCGCTCGCCAGCCGCAGCACGCGGCCGATCACTCCGGAAATCCGCTCCCAGTCCTCCGTCTCCTTCGCCAGTTGTTTCAGGCCGCTCTTCGTAATCGAATAGAATTTTGCCTTCCGATTGTTCTCTGAAGCCCCCCACGCCGCCGCAATCCATCCCTCCTGCTGCAGGCGCAAGAGCGAGGTGTACACCGTGCCTTCGTTCAAATGGAGCACGTGTTCGCTCAACTGCTCCAGCCGACGGGCGATCCCGAATCCGTGCAGCGGGCCGATCGCGTGCAGCGTGTTCAAAATCATCAGGTCGAGCGTGCCCTGCAGAACCTCCGACCTTTTGTAAGCGTCACTCTTTCCTTTGGACATTGCAAAGAACATAGCATGGCTCATTTGGAATGTCCATAGGTAGGCAGACGCTAGTGCTAATCGGCGCAATCAGTTCGTACGGTTCCGAGGCGCGGCGCGTAGCAGGTCCCGAGGCGCGGCGCGCTAGCAGGTCGCTGAAAAAGGGCGCCGACCTGAAGTTGAAACTGAAAAGCTAAAACAGAAAAGTGCGATTTTCCGCCTGCTTTTGACTTTTCTGTTTTAACTTTTCACTTCAGGCTGCGTTTTTCAGCAGCCTGCTAGCTCCCGCCCGTCGCCTTCTTGAAGTCGCCCGCCCTGATGATGCTGACCTTGGCCGGATCGATGTGTTTGCGCATCGCGGCCGTCACGCGTTCCGCCGTCAGCTCGCCGACGCGCGATTCGAGCCTGTCGTCCCACTCGAGCGTCCGGTTCGTGAACAGATAGCCCGACAACTGGGAGGCGAGCTGCTGGTCCCCGGCGCGATTGAGCTTCTGCTGCTGCAGCCAGCCCGACCGGGCGGTCTTCAGCTCCTCGTCGGTGAACCCGTCCTTGAGCATCCGGGCCAGCTCGTCGCGAAAGGCCGCTTCCACCTTGTCCGCGTTCTGCGGCGCGTAGATCGCGAAGGCAGTGAAGCCGCCCGACTCGTCGAGTGGGCTCGCGACGAAC
>QHWF01000473.1 GCA_003222455.1 Acidobacteriota bacterium | reverse complement strand
AACAACTTCAGCCCGCGAGTGGGTTATGCCTGGCGCCTCGACGAGAGCAACAAAACCGTGCTGCGCAGCGGCTTCGGACTGTTCCATCCGACCGTCGCGGTCCAGGGCATCCGGGACCTGCTCGCCACCAACGAATTCCGGTTCTTCACGACGCGAAGCGGCGGCGGTCTCCGCAATGGCTTCTCCGGCGGGACACCAACGGTGGATTTGACGAGTTTCGGGAATCAGGGGATCGACCCCAACCTCCAGAGCCCGGACATCTATCAGTACAACATCACGCTGGAGCGCGAGCTGGCGGGCGAGATGGGAGGGCGCGTCAGCTACATCGGCTCGACGATGCGGAAGCTGTTGGTGGACCGCGACAACAATACCCTGCGCGCAAGCACCGTCCCGTTCGATCCGGAGGTTCCGGCGGACCATGCCCGGCTGCCGTACCCCCTGTACGGCTACTTCATGGACGTCGTGTCGAACGCCGGCAGCGGGCAGTTCCACGCCCTCCAGTTCGAGCTGCAGCGTCGCTGGCGACGCGGTCTCGCCTTCAACGCGGCGTACACGCTGGCGCACTCCGACAGCAACGCTCCCGACACGGGCAACAGCACGATCGGCCCCGTCCAATTCGATCCCTACGACATCGAGAAGGACCGCGGTCCCGACCCCAACGTGGTCAAGCACCGCGTGGTCGCGAACGCGACCTGGGACATTCCCGTCGGGCGCGGACGACCGCACGGCGCGAACATGTCGAGCTGGGCCAACGCGCTCTTCGGCGGCTGGACGGCCTCGACGCTCTTCCAGGCGCGCAGCGGTCAACACCTCACACCATTCTTCAGCGGCTTCTACACGACCAGTCCGTGGAATACGGGGAAGCCGCTGGACGGGCTGGGCAACTTCTTCTGCTGCGCCTGGCGGCCGGACCAGACTGGCGATCCGCATGCCGGCGGATCACGCGACGCGTTTTTCGATCAGACGGCGTTCGCGATCCCCGCACCTGGGAAACTTGGAAATGCCAAGAAGGGCAGCCTCCAGGGGCCTGGAACGTGGGTCGTGAATTTTGCGTTCTACAAGGATGTCGTCACGCACGATCGCTTCCGGCTGCAGTTCTCGGCCCTGCTCGACAACGCGTTCAACCATCCGCAATTTTTCGCGGAGTACGGAGGCGACTTCGTCAATCTCACGTCGTACCTGGTCGACGGGGATCCTCACAACGGCACGACCGGCGTCCTGGGTGCCGATGCCATAGGGAATGTGGAGGTATTCTCGCCCGGGCGGGTTGTCCGGTTAGGCATACGAGCCACTTTCTAGGCCCTAGCGCCAGCGTGCTTTGAACTGACGCCCTACCGTGCTTCGAACTGACGCCGCAGCGTGCTTCGAACTGACGCCGCAGCGTGCTTTTGAACTGACGCCGCAGCGTGCTTCAAACTGACGTCGCACCGTGCTTTTGAACTGACGCCGCAGCACGGTAGTGGGTCAGTTTGAAGACCAGCCCGAAAAGAGGAGCAATGCCAGAGCAGCAAGCCATGTAACCACCAACAGCCCCACATGCAGGGCTCGCGATGCTGCGCCATCTTCGGTGAAGTATCCGCCGACCGCCAGGACAAAGGAAGCTATTCCGCTCCAGATCAGCAGCCCACCGCACATCGCGACTGCAATCCACCAAGACCACTGCTGACCGAACCAGAGGCCGCCCGCTACCGCAAGCGGAATCCCCACGCGAATCCAGAGCGGGGGGACCCAAAACGGTCGCTTGACATCAACACTGCCCCCACGGCCGAGAACGCCCGCGACAAGGATAACGGTGTTCGCGACCAGCAATATGGCGACTACACGCAGCGTCGTCATCGTTGGATGCCGGAAACACTACTCCCGATGGGGCTGTGCGCCTATCTGAGCAATCGGATAATTTCTTCGATACTCCTCATTTGATTCGCGCAGGACCCGAGAAGCGACAGCGCGAAGCACTCTACGAGCGGCAGCCGTCGAGGCACTTCCAGCGAAGCGCCAGGCCACTCTCCAGCCACACTGCGAAGCACCTACAGCGAAGCGCCAGGCACCCTGCAGCGACAGCGCCAAGCACTTTGCGGCGAAGCGCCAAACACTCTCATTTCTGTTTTGGGGCAACCATTTTCGTGACCCGGCCAACGCTCGTGTCGCCGGCATACAGGTTGTCCTGCTTGTCCATGACCCAGTAGCTGGCTTCGATGAACTGGCCGGTCCCGATACCCATTCCGTTTCCGATCGCACCGAGTACCTGGCCATTCCGATCCAGCTTCAAGAACTGGCCATCCTGACCGCTTGCCATCCATGGCTGGCCGTGTGAGTCGAAATAGAGGGCGCAGACGAGATTCCTCATCTGGATTGTTCTGAGGAACACGCCGTCGCGGGAATAGACGACGATACGATATTCCTCGCGGTCGCCGATCCAGACATCGCCATTCGTGGGATCGACGGCGAGTCCATGGGCCGAGCTGAATTTTCCTTGTCCGACCTCGTTGCCGTACCATTGATTGATGAATTTGCCGTTCTTATCGAGGTGTATGATCCGCGCGGCACCGATATTGTTGGCCGCGTCATCTGAATCGGTGTCATTAGGGCTTTCGTTCGCATGACCCTCGCCGATATAGACATCGCCGTTCGGAGCGAAAGCGACCATCACCGGCTGCCATAACAGCCTTTGTCCTCTGGCTTCGTTCCAATCCCCCCTGCGTCCCCTCACGCCGATGGTCATGAGCAGCTTGCCTTCGGGACTGAGTTTCATCACGGTGGCGCCATTCGCGGCGGTGATCCAGACATTGTTGTCTGCATCGACGGCCATGCCGTGCGCCTTGTCCTGGTAGCCGATCGCGTCAGGGCCAACGCGATGGACAAGCTTGTAATTCGGATCGAACTTGAACAGCTGCGGTTTGCCGGCGTCTGCGCGCTGAAAGACCCAGAGGTTTCCTTTCGAATCGAGAGCGACCGACGGGACGCCGCCAAAGCCGGGAGGCAGCACATATGGGTACGTGAAGGTGTACCCCATTGTTTGTTTCCACTGCACACGCTGCAATGACTGGCGCGCGCGGCCAAGCCGGTTACCGCACAGGGGCGAGTGACTGCATGCCGGCGTTTCCCCGGCAGCCGCGCCAGGGCCACCGGGTCCGCTGCGAGCTGGTACCGTGACATGTCCAGTCGCATCGACGACGGTTCGTCCACCAGGGTCGGGGAATGATCCCTGCAGAAACCAGGCTGGTGTCTTCCCGACAGCTGGCCCCTCCGTTGGCGGCTGCACTCGAGACAATGCCAGCGTCCCGGTAAAGATCATGCCGAGAGCCACGCCGGCCACTCCAACGAAGTGACGTCTCTTCATTTCATTCCCCGTGCATCGTTGTCGATGCGCCTCACTGCGCCTCCTGGCTCAGAAACACTCGTCCGCCGATCCGCAGCGCGGGCAGGAGGAACTCGGTGTAGCCATCGATGTGGCGGTACGGCAGCAGCGCTGCGCTTTCTTCGGGAGACTCGTACTGGACTACGGAGAACGTGCCCCGGACACGCATCTGGACCGGGAGCGGCTGGTATGCGTAGTTGAGCGCGGTGACAAGCATCGATCGTCCGTCAGGCTCCTCATAGGGCGCAGTCAGCACGGTGATCCCGTTCCAGACATCGATGACCCGTCGCTCGCGGCCAAGGCTCCGGCGCACCTCCAGCGCGAACGCATTCGGGTCGGGAACGCCTTTCGGCATGTCGACGACGCGGCCGCCCTTCTTTGCGAATTCCGAGAGGGTGTCGGCCAGCGAACCCTGGGGCTGGTTCAACACGATCAGCACGTCGAACGACGCAAGGCCGCGGCCTGCGAGGCGCTCCGGAGCGATGATCTCGAACGGAAGATTGTGGCGTGCCAGGAGGTTCATCACCTCGAACGAGGCCATCGGATCGGAGGCGACGACGCCAATGTTGGCGAGCGGCCGATAGCGGTTGGGGAGATTCCACGAATAGAACTCGATGTAGCGGCGAATCTCCTTCCACCACTGGCGCGCCTGGGGCTTGCCGAGCAGCAGGTTTTTCTGGAAGCGCTCGTGCAACGGCAGCGCGAGATCCCCTCCCACGCTGCCCGCGTCCGCGATCGCCACCAGATAGTCCTCGAGCCGGGGACCCTCATCGACGTCCGAGAGCGTGATCGGCCGCCACGGATAGGTCAGGAGCGGCGCCGCGCCTGGCTGCGCCGCCTGCGCGATGCGAACGAGCGCGGCGTTCTGCTCGATCCATGGCTGCGCGGTGCTGCTCGCCACCTGCAGGACCTCGTTCCGCTTCGTCACCCAGTTCGTGCGGATATGCGGCCACTTACCGCGCTCCTCGAGCGCAAGCACGCGGGTGCCTGGCGATCCGAGGCGCTGCCTGAGTTGCGACAACTGGTCTCGAGTCGCCGCGCCTTTCACGACGACGCCGGCCAGCCGATCCGAAGGCAGAGTGAAACCCGTCAGGGCCGCCGCCTCAACCTCCAGGTACACGCGGTAACCCTGAGCCATCGCGTCCGCCACGGCGGCGGTGTTCTTCGCGGGAACCACGAGCGTCGAGAGGCCCAGACTATCCCGCGACGGGATCTGTGCCTGATCCCACCGCACCAGGACCTCCGCGTGGCTGCTCGCGGGGGCGCATAAGAGCAACAGGACGGCAATCGATCGAGGCACGCGAATCAGCATACGCCTCCGGGAGCGTGTGCGACTAACGGACGCCACGATAGAACGCAAAGGCCGCGAAGGCCGCTAAGAAATACTGTCTTTACTTTGCGTCCTTTGCGGCCTTTGCGTTCGATCGTGACGTTCGCTCTACCGTGAATCCAACCACTGGAGCCGTGACTCTCCGTACGCGGTGCGCACGTCGCCGCCAGCGGACATCCAGACTGCGGACGCGTCGGGAAACCGGCCGAGCAGCCTGACGCCTTCCTCGATCGGAAGAATCACGAGCGTCGTAGACAGTGCGTCGGCCGCCGTGGCACGGCGAGTCAACACGCTGACGGCCGTCATGGTCTCAGCCGGCGATCCTGTCCGAGGATCGAGGATCTCGCCATTCTGTTGCGACGTTGACAGCGAGCTGTCACGGAGTGTCAGCACCTTGCGGCCAACGGTGACCGGCCAACCCTTCGTGCCGGGTGGCGCGCCAAGTGCCGTGATGGAGCTCCCGCCGGCGTTGACCAGCGCGTGGCCGATGCCGTCCGACCTCAACATCGCAATCGCGCGGTCCACCGCGTAGCCCTTTCCGATGCCGCCCAAATCGAGCTGCACGCAGGGGGAGCGGAAGCGAATGCGATCGGGCGCGCTGACTTCGATCTGCTCGTAGCCGACGCACCGTTGAGCGTCCGCGATCTCGGCGGCTGAAAGCCGGCGCCCTTCCGCCAGCGCCTGCTTCCATTGCCTGAGCAGGGGCGCGATCGTCACATCGAACGCGCCGTTCGAATGCCGCGAAAACCAGATCGACTCCTGGATCACCTCGTAGAGACTCGGCTCGACGACGATGAATCCGCTGCCGCCCTCCCGGTTCAGTGTCGACAGGTTGCTGTCCGCCTTGTAGTGGCTCATCACTTGATCCAGGCGGACGATTTCGTCCATCGCTCTCTCGATCGATCGCTCCGCATCAGGGCGCGACGCGTGATACACGATGATGTCGAACATCGTCCCCATGGCGTAACGCTGCTGGTGGACGAGCGAAAGCGTATCCGCCCGTACAGCGGCGAGCGCCAGAAGGACGAGCGCCAGCGGCAAACCGAGTCGATTACCGGAGCGCATACACGACACCCTGGTACGTCGCCAGGTATACAGCCTCGGGAGTCACGATCGGCGTCGACTGGAGCGAGCCGCCGAGATTGGCGGCCCACAGTTCCTTGCCGGTCTTGATGTCGAACGCGTGGGTTTCGCCGTAGTGGGTCTGGATGCAGACGATCGAGTCGCCGGCGACGGGAGCCGCGGTCATCGTGCGCATCGACGCCGACTTCCAGACTTCCTTGCCGTCATCGAGCGCGAGGGCGTAGAGGTGTCCGTCCTTGCTGGCCACGAACACCCTTCCATCGGCGACCGCCGGCGCCGACGCGATGCCCAGGCCGGTTTCGACGCGCCACCGCAGCCTGCCCGAGGCGGCGTCCAACGCGTAGACGGAGTAGTCCTCCGAACCGGCGAGCACCAGCCCGTTCACGACTGCCGGAGCGGCGGTGACCGAATCGCCGGTCTCGTGAACCCACGCGTCGCGTCCGGACGCGTGATCGAGCGCGTAGACGCGGCCGTCGCTGCACCCGAAGTACGCCAGCCGGTCACTCACGTAAGCCGTCGAGTGAATCCGGCCCGGCAGCTGGCGCGTCCAGCCGACGTGCCCGTTGTTCCGATCGACGGACTTGAACGTCCCGTCCGTCGAACCGATGTACACGAGGCCGCTCGAAACCACTGGCGACGTCCAGATCGGCCCGCCGCCTTCCGCTCTCCAACGGAGCCCTCCGGATGTGTGATCGAGCGCGTACACCGCGCCATCGTCACAACCAAACAGGACGAGATCGCCGGAGATCGACGGGGTGGAATGGATGGGCGCGCCGGCCTGGAACTTCCAGCGCTCTTTTCCGGTGCGGTTCTCGAAGGCGTAGAGATGGCCATCACGACACGTCACGTACAGGACGCCCGCATGGAGCACCGGGCTCGAGCGGATGGATTCCGGCAGGGTCGCCTTCCAGATCAGTTCGTCGGGGCCCTTCGTGCGGGCAGCCGACGTGCCGCCGCGACGGTCGTTCCCCGCGAGCAGCGTCACCCAGTTCGTGGTGCTGTCGTCCATGAGAGTCCCAGCTCCTGGAGCGAACTCACGATCGAACGCAGAGGTCGCAAAGGACGCAAAGAAAAACAATGTTTCTTAGCGGCCTTCGCGGCCTTTGCGTTCCACGGCGGCGTCAATTACTCGGACACGCTCCTACCCGACCTGCAACCGTTTGTGATCGATCCGTTCCAGGTCCCACGTTCCGAGCCCGAGCTCCGAGGCGGTCCTGATGTGTGCCGGCTCGCGGTAGAACCGGTTCTTGTGCGCGGTGCGCTGCATGTCGGCGGTGTTGCCAAGGTTGGCAGGATTCCGGTCCCACAAGGACGGGGCACCTACCTCCCGCCGCTTCTTCTCCACGATCTCGAGCTCGATCCGATCCACGGCGACCGGATCCGTGCCGAAGAGGAGCGTCTTCGCCTCCCAGACGAACTCCGGATTCCACGCAAACGGCCCGCTGTGGTAGACCGCGCGGATCCCGTCCATGATGTTGAGCACCGCCTTCGAGCGAATCGGGCCGGCGGTGCACATGATCGCGATCACCGGATCGGTGTAGGTCTTCGTCTTCGCGTGCGTGCGATCGACGTTGTTGAAGGTGCCGTACGCGAGGTTCTTCAGGCAGCCGGTGACGCCGGACGCGTTGTGCTCTTTCAGGGTCGGCAGGTTGATGATCTTGTTGGCGTCGCTCGAGATGATCCGGCCGAGATAGGAGCGCGTCTCGCGCTCGCCGAAGCAATCCATCTCGCAGTAGACATCCCGATCGTATCCACTGCGGGTCTCTCCCTTGATCGTCCAGCGCTCGTCGAGGCCCGCCACGCGGACGCCGGGCGGCACGAGCGCATGATAGCCGTTCACCTGGAGCTGATCGGAATTCCGGTCGTAGACGATGATGTTCCGGTTCGGGACGCCGATCGCGTTGAGCGCCAGGATCACTTCACGCACCAGGGGCATCGAAGTCGTCGTGAGCGGCGTGCCGGAGGGATTCACCTTCAACGCGACGACGTCGGACGGCTCGAAGAAACGGGCCCAGGCATCCTTCGCGGCAGATTCTCCGGTCAGCGCCTTCATGCCGCGCTCGACCATCTCGCGCATCGCGGGCTGCGACACCCGGCGATTGACAATGGCCGCAGAGTGGTGCGCTTCAACCACCCGGCCCGGAAAGAGGCCCGGCATCGACAGCCGTGTGGGCGGCACCTCAGGGGCCTGCAGGTCGACGCGCAGATCCCTCAGCGTGAAATCGGCCGCGTGCAGCTTCAGCTTCACGAGCCCCACGCTCAGGGTCCCCAACGCCGCCTGATACACGAACGTTCGACGGTCCATGTGCCTCCTCAGGCGACGTCGGCAAACGCGTCGATCTGCACGATTTCGCGCCTCGATCTCTTCTCAGGTGCCACGTTTTTTCTCCTGACGTCGCGCGGGGAACCGTACAGCGTCGATTGTAGTGCAGGAGGCAGGGCTTTCCTTCAGCCCAGGAGCCCGTCCGAGTAATGGCGAACGGGCTCCTGGCAGGCGCGCTCCGCGCGCAGGTCCGGCCAAAGCCGGACGCTACCGCAGTGTTCAAACAATTTCCGGTAGGGTCCGCCTTTAGGCGGACGGTCGAGACGGCACAAGTTAATCAAATGTAGAAACTCCAAGGGCGCGCGACGCGCGCACTGATTCTGGGATTATGGCTGTTTTTCGCCGGCGAAGCCGACCGACCAGGAGAGTGTTCTTGTTCTCAGACACGCTCCCAGCCGCGGATAGGTGTACTCTCTGCGGATGAGCGAAGCGCCTTCTCGCCGGCGGCTTTTCCGCCGTGCGACCGCCGCGTCGATAGCAGAGGAGCGGCGCGCCACCGGCTGCTGCTGGTCACGAATGGAAACCGCGTGGAAGGCAGTCATATCGGACGCCGACTGCAGGGAGCCGTCAGCGGAACGATCGATGGCGATCGCGTGCGGCTGCGCAGCAGTCTGCCGCACGAGGGCACGCAGCTGGCCTACCGGTTCGACGGACGGGTCCAGGGCCAGACGATCGAAGGTGAGGTCGATCTCGGCGAATACGGCACGGTGCGCTGGACGGCGCGGCACGGGCTGCTAGGGGTCGGTTTGAACGCGATTCGCTTCATTTTCTTTCAGCTCCGAAGGGAGGCCCTCATGTCGCGCAGAGCCGTGTTGCTGGTTGCCGCGATGTTCTTGTGTGTCGACTCCGCATCCGCGCAACTTTTTCAGTGGACTCCGGAGCAGTTGAAAAAATACACGGTCAAGAATCCTTACGACCGCTTCCCGGACGGCAGGCCGAAAGTGCCCGATGAGATGCTGAAACGGCTGAAGGGCCTGATCGCCGAAGAAGTGCAGGCGGCGCTGCCCAGCCAGGAGTTCCCGAACCAGTTCGAGTCTCGCGACGGCTGGAGAGTGCTGCAGCCCGACAAGAAGATGGTCGGGCGGGTGTTGACGGTCCAGTTCATGCCGGCCCGCGGCGACATCGCCGAAGTGGACGAAGCCGACGCGAAGGCGAGAGGCACGACGTCCGCCCGAAACCAGACCGCGATTGACATGCTGCAGCCGGGCGACGTGGTCGTGGCCGACGTCTTCGGGGCGGACTGGAACTTCGTCGGCAACAAGCTCGCGCACTACATTCAGACGACCACCGGCAACGGCATGATCGTCGACGGCGGCGTCTACTGGCTGGACCGCATTGCGGAAACGGGCATGCAGGTGTATTACAAGAACTCGTTTCCCACGCAGGGCATGCGCGTGATGGTCACGGGCATCAACATCCCGGTGCGCATCGGCAAGACGCTGGTCATGCCGGGCGACGTGGTGCTCGCCGACCGCGAGGGTATGTGGTTCATCCCGCCGCACAAGGTGCAGGAGGTGGTCGAATCCGGAGAGATGTCGAAGGCGCGCGACGACTGGAGCCTGATGATGCTGGGCACCGGGAAGTACACCTCCCGCGAGATTTATGGGCCGCTGACGCCGGCGCTGCAGAAGCAGCGCGACGACTACGTCTTCGAGAAGACCGGTCGCAGGCCGTCGCCGCCGCGCGGCCGCTAGCGAGCTACCACAGAGGACGCGGAGATTGATACCGACGCCTTCAGAAAACGTCCGTAACGCCGGCCGGCCTCTTTGAGCGCATGCCGTTCCCGGCCGGTGAATGGCCTTTGCGGCGTGACCTCGACCACCAGACCTCCGGCGGTTCGCACGGCGTTCCATGTGCCCGCCACGTAACCGGCAGCAACCACCGCTCGCGACAATGTTCCGCGCGAAGCGGTCGCGCGAGGCACGGCGTGATGATCGCGGTACGCCACGAGGTACTCATCGTAGACAGGCAGCAGGTGAACGAGACCGTTTCGCGCTGCACCCATCCCGCCCTGTCCACACGTCCAATACGTGTAGCCGTCGATCGCCTCGTTTCTGGCGCCGGTCATGTCAAGTCCCCGTTTGGCATCGGCTGTCGTCAGGCCGGACCACCACACGAAATCGCGCAGCGTCGCCGGACCATGGCTCCTGAAATATCGCTTCGTCAGCTCGGCCAGTGCTTCGTCGCGTACCAAGCGCCTCACACGGGGAGCGCGCTTCACCAGATGGGCGTAGGTCTGCTGGGTGCCGCGTTTGGAGCCACTGCACATCACGCCTTCGAGCTCCGCATCGATGGTCAGCAGCGCGAGGCGAGTCCCAGTGGCCGCAACGCCGGCCCGCGCGAGGCAGGCGCCGAGTTCCGCCCGCGTCAGATGCTGGCCGCCGCTCAACGCTTGTTCGAACAGCGCCGCGGCGCGACTGCGGATCGTCACATCCAATTCGTAGTACCGGTGAGCGTACGCCAGGGCGCGATGGACGCGCGCTGCCGTGAGCTCGAGCATCCAGTGGATGTCCGCCGCCGCGACAAAGTGCCACGTCGGCCGCAAGACGTGCGTACGGAGGATGCGGCCGTCGTTGAACGCGCGCTCGATCTTCGCGTCAGTCGCGCCCTTCGGCATCCGCAGGCCCAGCGCCCATTTGGCGGCGGCATACTCCTGCGCCTGCACCGCGCCTGCACCGCGCCGAGCCACGCTACAAGTTGCGCCGGCTGCGCCGGCCCTGGTCGCGCGATGCGCTGGTTGTGAAGTCGCTCGGTCGCGATGCCACTCTGTCCCACGTGACTGTCGTCGATCCAGTTCGACTTTAAAGTCGATGTAACGAAGCTCCGCCTCAAACCGACGAGTGAAAAGCGTTGCTGGACGGCGGACCTTCGTTACTAGAGAACGTCACGATCGAACGCAAAGGACGCAAAATAACGGGGGCCGGACGCAGCCGTTCACGGCTTCGAGGAAGAGCTCCGCGTTTGCGCGTACTGCTTGTACAGCTCCGCGAGTCTGGTCCGCGATGCACCAGGATGGACGATGAGCCGGTACCGGAACCGTACGTGCTCCCCCGGCGCGAGCGTCAGACTTCCGTTCTGTGTCTTGTCGTTGAGGAAATCGCTCACGCCGAACGGATTGATCGAGTGCAGTCCATACCCACGTGAGTGCCAATAGGTGGGATGCCTCGGATTGTCGGGATGATCCATCATCACGACGCCCACTTTTTCTCCATCCAGCTCGCCTGCGTAGTCCACCCATTCCGACCGCTTGCCCCAGACGTTTACCTCGCGCGTCCCGCCCTGAGCGTTCATCAGTTTGCCGGTTCTCGCAGGTCCCTTCGGGTCTTCCTGCGGCCTGGCAGGCGGCTCCTCGAGCACCGTTGCCATCCGCATCGCGAACGTACCCTCCTTGGTGTCACGGAAGACGACCTTTTCGATCGCAGTCAGATCGAAGTCGAAGTCTATGATGCGCAGCTCGGGATGCGCATGGAAGGTCATCTTCCGGGTTTCGGTCAACAGCGGCCTGCCATCGGGCTTCAGCCAATTGAAGACGATGTCCAACGCCCCGGACTCCTTGCCGCTCCTCACCGACACCACGTGGTCGAGGACGATGCGGCCCATGGCGGGGTCGGGTGATGTCCGGACGTTCTCGATGGCCCAGTAGTTGTACCCGTTCACATCGCCATGCCCGTAGAACAGGCCGG
>QHWF01000472.1 GCA_003222455.1 Acidobacteriota bacterium | reverse complement strand
CCGGCTGCCGCACCCGGTGTTCGAAGGCGACACGATTTACGCGCGCAGCGAGGTCCTCGAGACGCGGGAATCGAAGTCGCGCGCCACGGTCGGCCTGGTCCGCGTGAAGACGACCGGCGTCAATCAGCACGGCATACCCGTCATCGAGTTCAAGCGCTCCTTCATGGTCTGGAAGCGCGGCCACGCGCCGCCTTCAGGTCCGCGTGCAGCCCGGACGTAGTGCAGACCTTCAGGTCTGCGTGCGGCCCGGACGTCGTGCAGACCTTCAGGTCTGCGTGCGGCCCGGACGTCGTGCAGACCTTCCGCCTTCGCCGAGGCTACGGCGGACCGCCGTAGCTTTAGCGGAGGCTGGTCAGGTCTGCCTTTTGCAATCGCCTGCCTGCATGATTACCGACCGTCCGCGTCGACTCGAGGGCTTTTCTTACGTCGGCCTCCAACGTTACTTCGTCACAACATGCACGGCCTATCGCCAACCAATCTTCAGCGATGCTGCAATCGCGAATGAGACGCACGAGCGGATTCTTGACACGAGCCGCGAATTCGAGTTTGCCATCGCCGCGTACTGCTTCATGCCCGATCATCTGCATCTTCTGCTCATGGCGCAGTCCGAGCAATCGGACCTGCCGCGATTGATGAAGCAAGCGAAACAGGTAACCGGCTTCGATTATCGACGACAGCATGAAAACCGCTGTGGCAACCGGGTTATCACGATCGGATCCTGCGCGATGATGAGGCGACGTTGGCCGTCGTGCGGTACATCCTGGAGAATCCGATTCGCGCCGGACTCGCAAAGGAATTGGGCGAGTGGCCATCGGCTGGATCCGATGTGTACACGTGGGCGGAGCCGTTTACGGCGTGGGACGATCAGCAGACCTAAAGGTCTGCACTACAACTATCCAGTCTGCACTACAACTATCCAGCGACGACAACGATCCGGCAATCGGATTTCCGCTACGGTCGTGCACACATGAAGCTCGCCGCATCGTCGATGCTCCCCGATCCCTTGTATTTTGCGACCTCCGGATAGGGACACAGTGGGCGCGTGCGTACGGCCTTTCCGTCAACCAGCCGCGAGCCGATGATCGTTTGCGGCGCCGTACCGTTCTCCACCCATTCGACCAGCGGGGTGAACGCGTCGAAGGTGCTCACGCCGACGCCCTCGCGGCAATGGAACATGCCCGGTACCATGAACAGGCGATAGAAGTCGGTGGTCGACGCTCCGCTTCGTTGCAGCACGCTCTCGTAGTAGTTCACGCCCATCATTGGATTGAGCGCCGGATCGGCCCAGCCGAAATAGCTGACGATTTTCCCGCCCCGCGCCTTGAACCGCGACAGATCCGGATCGGTCGCATCGAGCGCGCTGCGCGTCCACTGGATCTTGTCGAAATCCGCATCGACGTTGAACGTCAGCCAGTCGTAGCCGGGATTCGGCCGCCCGAATGCCAGGTACTTGAAAAAAGTCTCGCCGAACAGCGCTTCAATGGGCCGCGCAGCAGGTGGCGCGACCAACCAGGGCAGCCAGCCGCTCGCCGAGCCGCCGTTCGGCGTGGGCGCGGCAACCTCAGCGCCCACCGGCCAGCCCGGCACCAGCTCTGCGCCGTTCCGTTTCACGCCGCCGTAGATCGAGTCGAGCGCGTGGATCTGTGCAGCAGTGAAGCACGCCGGCGCGTCCGCATCGTCCGCACACTGCGGCAGGCCGGATGGTTTGAACGCGCAGCGCCGCGGGTCGTCGATCAATCCGTCGCGCAGGCCGTCGGTCGCGTCGCATTTCTCGTACACCGCATCGGCGATCACCTTCAGCTTCCCGGCAGCGATCGGCGCGGCCGTGAGCGCCCGCTGATTGTTGACATAGCCAATCATCGTCCCCGAGAGGTCGAGCACCGGCGCGCCGACGACGATGCCGTCGAAATCGTCGGGAAAGCGCTGGGCGGCGATGAGGCCCTGGCGGCCGCCGGTTGAACAGCCGTCGAAGTACGAATGACGTGGAGGGCCGTCGTAAAACGCCTGCACAATACGTCTGGCCGCCAGCGCGGTGACGTGAACGCTTCGGTAGGCGTAATCGAGGAACTTCTGTGGATTCGACGCGAACGTGCCCAACGGTTCCACGGCGGCATCGTGCCCGGTATTCATTTGTGCGGTCGCAAAACCGCGCGCCAGCGCGCGCCGGCTCGTGGCCACGCGTCCCGGCGCATCGAGCGCCTCACCGGCATATCCGCCGTTGCCGAACATGTACAACCGGCCATTCCAGGCCGAGGGCAGGCCGACCTCGAATCGGATCTCCGGCTGAATCTGCCCGGAGACCCGGCAGAACTCCGGTGCGTCGGTGGACGCCGCAACGATCGACGCGGTGGTGACGGACAGCTCGAAGCCGGTGAGCCCGACGAGCGAGGCGCACGCGGCATGCGGTCCCACCGGCGCCGCCTTGATGGTGGACGCCTTCCACTCTCTGAATTGCGAGCCGTTCTGCCCGGCAACGGTCGCGCCGAGCAGGGAAACGCTGAGCGCCGCCGTCATGCACGCATGTGTCCGCGATGTCAGCCTCATGTCGCTCCTCCCGATCCGCACAGGTCGATCACGGTTCGTACGTCGGCGGCGCCGTCGATGCATTGCAGTGCCGCGAGTGCCTCCCGCGCGCGCGTTTCGGGCAATGCGACGCCGGCGCAGGACAGGAATTTTGCCGCAAGCTGCTCGGATGTCGCCGGGCGGTCCGGATAGCCGCGCGCGCCATTCGCGACGGCGCCGAGCACGCGGCCATCTTTCAACGTCACCTGCACGCGCGCCTGGGTCAAGGGCGGCGCACCGGCATCGAGTGTCGGATCCACGTGCATCGCCACCCGTTCCCGCATGCCGGCCACGATCGGGTCGGCAAGGCGATCCGCGGCAAACGTCGCCAGGCCGACGTGACCGTCGACCACGGCGGCGGCGGCGCAGAACGGCATGCTGAACTTTCCCTCGAGGCCGGTGGACGGATGCTCGTGCAAGAGAACCGTCGGCGTGATCGCGTCGACGCCGATGTCAATCCGGTCGACATCAGCAGCGTCGAACCCGTCGCGGTATTTCAGATCCAGCAGCGCGTCGAGCGCCGGGTGCGTCGCGGCGCACGAAGGATACAGCTTGACGGTGATGCCGGAATCCAGAATCTCCCAGCGCCCGCCCAGATCGGCGATAAAGGGAAGTAGCGCGGACGATTCACTGTCCATGGCGGCGAGGAAGCCTTGCGGTCCTTCAATCGCCGAACCACTCGCGGTCAGGCCCGCCTGTGCGAGCAGCGCTGCCAGCACGCCGTTGCGCGCCGCGAGGCCAGCGTGGAACGGCTTCACCATCGTTCCGAAGTTCTCCTTGAGGCCCGACGCTTCGGACGCGGCAATGGACAGGGCGTGGACGCTGACCGCGGCGTCGAATCCGAGAAGGCGCGATGCCGCGGCCGCGGCGCCAATCGTGCCCAGCGTGGACGTGCAGTGCCATCCGCGCTGGTAGTGGCGGGGATTCATCGCACGCCCCAGACGCGCTTCGATTTCGAAGCCCACCACGTATGCCTCGAGCAGTGCCCGCCCGGTTGCGCCGGACAGTTCCGCGATGGCGAGGCCCGCAGCGACGAGCGGCGCGCTGGGATGGGCAAGCGAGACGAAGCACATGTCGTCGTAATCGTGCGCGTGCCCCGCGGTGCCGTTCGCCAGCGCGGCGTTGGTCGCGCTGGTGCGCAACCGGGTTCCGAGCACCGAGCACTGGAGGCCGGACGACTCCTGCGCCACGACTTGCTGCACCGATGCCGCGGCCGACTCGGACGCGCCGGCCAGCATGACGCCGATCGTGTCGAGGAGAGCCCGGGCGGCAGCGTGGCGGCCCTCGACGGGCGGGATCGCGCTTGCGACGAACTCGGCGAGCGTCATCGCCCTTCGGTTGCGGCTTCAGGGTTGCCGATGGCGGCCATGAACCGCTGCTTGAGAAACACGCAATCGGTCGCCGGCCTTCCGGTCGGTCCCGACTCAGCGACCTTGGCGACGATGAGACGGGACGCGGCAAGAGCGGCTCTCAAATCGTTGGCGGTCCGTGCCTGCGTCACCGCCGAAATGCCCATCGCCGTCGCGGCCGCTGCCAGATCCGCGCCGTGCGCTGTCGGCGTCTGCTGACCGCCGGTCGTGGCGTATTCTTCGTTGTCCATGACGACGACGACCAGGTTGTCGGGACGCAGCAGGCCAATCGTCGCGAGCGAGCCGAGGTTCATCAGCAGCGAGCCGTCGCCGTCGAGCACGAAGGCGCGAAGGTCGGGTCGCGCCAGCGCGATCCCGAGCCCGATCGACGAGGCGAGTCCCATACTGCCCCACGTATAGAAGTTCTGCGGTCGATCGCCTGCCGCGAAGAGGTCGTATGCCGGATGTCCAAGGCTCGCGACGATCGGCGCGTCCCGCGCCACCTCGACAACGATTCGAGTCGCCTCGAGGCGATTCATGGCAATCGGCGGTCTGACCCCGGGGTCAAACCCTGCTGCCAGGTCACGCGCCGGGGCAGCAGACAGGCGCCGGCGATGCGGGTGCCGAACGCCGTGTCTGCGGCGACCCTGACCGTGTCCGCGGCGGCGGCGGTCGATTCGACGGTCGAATGCGCGACGCCAATGGCATCGAGGATCGCGCGCACCGCGCGGCCCATCGGGACCTGAGCGGCATTCCACTCACCGGCATCACCGCGCATACTGACGATCATCAACACGGGAATCTGGTACGGGATCAGCAGCGACGTGATCGCGTTGAGCGAGTTGCCAAGGCCGCTCGACTGGAGCAGGACCCCCGGCTTGCGGCCGCCAAGATACAAACCGGCCGCGATGCCGAAGGCCTCCTCCTCCCGTGTCGCGAGCAGCAACCGGACGTCGCGATACGCACCGCCGAATGCGCACAGGACATGCGAAAGCGGATTGTCGGGCACGTACACGACGTCTCGAATGCCTGCGCGGTATACGCCTTCGCAGACAGCCGGGGCCCAGGCGGGCGTCTCAGTCACCCAGAATCCTCGAGGACCTCAGCCACAAGCCTCCATCGACAACCAGCGTGACGCCATTGACGAACGAGGCGGCGTTCGAACACAGGTACAGCGCCGCGTTCGCCACGTCATCGATCGTCGCCATGCGGCCGAGCGGGCAATCGCGAATCGCGGCGTCGCGTGACTGTTCGCTCGTGAGCCGCCGAACGCCTTCGGTCCCCTCGACCGGTCCCGGCGCAATCCCGTTCACACGGATGCCGTACGGGCCCCATTCACACGCCAGCGTCCGTGTCAGCGAATCGATCCCGGCTTTGGCCGCTGCCGCATGCGACTGGCCCATCGTGCCCAGATACGGCAGCGTGGCGCTGATGTTCAGCACCGATCCGCCGTGCGCCTTCAGGTGCGGCAGCGCCGCACGGGTCACGTGAAAGGTGCCTTTCAAGTCGATGTCCACGACTGCCCCGAACCCGTTCGGCGAGAGGTTTTCGGCGCGGCAGACGAAATTGCCGGCGGCGCCGTTCACCAGAATATCGAGCCGGCCCAGCTCGGCAATCGTAGACGAGATCACGCCCTCGACTGCCGCCGGATCGCGAACGTCGGCCGCAGCCGCCATCGCGCGCCGGCCGGTCGCGCGCAGCTCCGCAACCGCCGGCTCGAGATGTTCCAGGCGGCGGCTCGTGATCGCGACGTCGCACCCGTGTGCGGCGAACGCGAGGGCGATCCCGCGGCAGATGCCGGTGCCGCCGCCGGTCACGAGCGCGACATGTCCTTTCAACAGATCCGATTGAAACGACATTCGTTACCCTTCGCAGCGATTATCCGCTAAACTCGGCGGCAGATGCGCAGCCACTTTATCGTGGCCACCGTGTTCGTCCTGATGACCCGAGGGTTTTCTTCGTGATTTCGTGTCTTCGTGGCAAAGAATGTCGCAACCCCCACGGGTGCTGAGGTTCG
>QHWF01000471.1 GCA_003222455.1 Acidobacteriota bacterium | reverse complement strand
CCCGTGCGGCGAAGAGCCGGGCCACGCGGAACGCGCCGCGCGGGTCGAGCCCGATGCCGGATTCGGTACCGCCAAAGGTGACCGTGACGGCGCCGGTGATCGCCGTTTCTCCGCCGCCGAGCGGCGTCGAAGCGGGCCCGTAGACGCGCACATCGTGGCCGAGCTGCCGCAGCGCCCGGGCCTGCGCACGCACCTGATTCCCGACACCCCCGGCGCGGGCAAGATCGTACGGGGCGAACAAGCCGATCCGAAGCGGGTAACGCGGAATCAGATTTTGCGAGGACAGAAGACCATCGATCGTAACACACCGTTATCCGCAGCACGCTGGAGCGTCAGTTCAAAGCACTGTGGAGCGTTAGTTCAAAGCACCCTGCAGCGTTTGTTAAATGCGGGGTCCAGCGTCAGGTCCGGCCAGTGCAGCGTCAGGTTCCGAGCGGCGTGCCGCGTCAGCCGCCCAGGTGGGTCTGGAACCACACGGCGGCAAGGTTCGCGACCTGTTCGAGCGCGCCGGGTTCCTCGAACAGGTGCGTCGCGCCGGGCACGATCTCGAGCTGGACTTCCGACCGCAGCTGGGTCATCGCGCGTTGATTCAGCGCAACCAACGGCGTATCACGTTCGCCGACGATCAGCAGCGTCGGCGCCATCACGCGGGTCAGCGCCGAGCCGGCAAGGTCGGGACGGCCGCTGCGCGAGACCACGGCGTGGAACGTGTGCGGCTGCTGCGCCGCCGCCAGCAGCGCCGCGGCCGCGCCCGTGCTGGCGCCCAACAGTCCGACGCGCAGCGGGCGCAATTCCGCCAGCCCGACGGCCCAGGCTTCGATGGTGACGAGGCGGCTGGCGAGGAGGTTGAGGTCGAAGCGTAGCCGCCCGGTCCGCTCGTCCTGCGCTTCTTCGTCTTCGCTCAGTAGATCGATCAGCAGCGTCGCCAGATCGTGACGATCGAGCGTGTCGGCGACAAAGCGGTTGTCCGGGCTGAATCGGCTGCTGCCGCTGCCGTGCGCAAACACGACCAGGCCTGACGCGCGGGCCGGTACGGCCAGGTCACCGTGCAGCAGGCACGATGCGAGCTCGATGCGAACCGGACGAATGGTTCGTGACACAGAGGTATCGTGCGACATCAATGGTACTCAGAATCCTGACGGGAAGGTTTCAGCCGGTTCGCCCGTTTCCCATCCCACGCTCCGTTCGAGCGGCTCGACCGCAGTGGTGCGATCGAAATGCAGAACGAAGTCGAACTGGCTCGCGAGCCGCGAGAGAAAGTAATGGCTCGTGCGTTCGCTCCGGGGGAGATAGATGACGCCAATGGCCCGTTCGAGCCGCGGCTCGGACACGGCCCCCGCGAGCACCAGGTCGTCGCGGAGCGGCAACAGCATGCGCGCGATGCCGGTCTGGTGGAGAAGGTGCTCATAACTGCCAGGCAACGAGGGCCGCACGAATTTCCGTTCCGGCGGCTGGTCCCATTCCGACGCCGCAGTCACCGTGCCCTCGTGTGTCGTCAAACCAATCAGGACCGCGTCGGTGCCGGCCCGCTCGCGTATCAGTTGCCCGACGTTCAGCTCGCCGCGGTCGCCCATTTCAGTGACCCGTGCGTCTCCCAGATGGGAATTGTGCGCCCACACCACGATTCGCGCTCGATCGGACCCGGCCGACAGGAAGGCGGCGAGGTGTTCGAGTGTATCCGCCATGTGGCGATCGCGAACGTTCCACGACTCCTGACGCCCGCGGAACATCGACCGATAGTACTCTTCGGCGTTCTCGAGGCGGGCATTCCGTTCGCCCTGGAAAAATTCTTCGGCGTCGGCGTCGCGCGGATGCGCTTCGGTCCGAAGCCGCTGCAGATCCACCAGCTGCGCGACGACCTCGCGCTCGCACGTCGGCGTCATCCCGAATTCCGTTTCGTACCCATGGGTCTGCGGGTCGTCGGAGAACTGGTCGAAGCAGCCGTAGCGGACTCGCGCGCGCGCCGCAGCGTTGGGATCGACGCGATCGAGATACTTGAGCACGGCCTCGATCGAGCTCCGGAGACTATACCGATCGAGCCCGTAAAACCCTGCCCGCGCGTCCGGCGGGACGGTCTCGTTGTGCGACCGAAGCCACGAGACGAAATTCACCACATCGGTATTGCGCCACATCCAGACCGGGAACCGTCTGAAATCGTCGAGTGCCTCGACCGCACTCGAATCGCCGGAGTCGCCGCGGACGTACCGATTTACGCGACAGGCGTCGGGCCAGTCGGCCTCGGCCGCGACCGCGGTAAATCCATGCTCGACAATGAGCCGTTGCGTGATCCGTGCGCGCTCGCGGTGGAACTCATGTGTGCCGTGCGTGGCTTCGCCGATCAACACGAAGCCGGCGTCGCCAATGGCGTCGATGAGCGCGTCGTAATCGTGAGGGTCGCCGTTCAAGCGCTGCGCCCGCGTTCGAACGATGTCGACGGCGCTCGTGTGGTGCGCTCCCGGCGTCGCGGCGTCGCGGGCAGAGGCCGGCGATCGCGAGCCGTCGAGCGGATTGCCGCTGTCGGCCGCTGGCAGGCCGGCAGCACCCGCGGATGCCAGCGAGTCCTCGCGTGCACGTGACGCTGGAGAACCAGGGGATGCCGACGATTGTCGCAGCAGCTCGATGACCTCGTGATCTGTCGTTTGATCGAAGTGTTGATACCACAGACCGACGGCCTGAAAGGGCTCGGGCGTTTCAATGCAGACCACCGCATCGGCGACGCGCCGCAGCCGCGCGCAACTTTCAATGGCGCCGACCGGGGAGGCCACGACAACGGCGGCCGGGCGCAGTTGACGCATCGCGGCAACCGCGGCCTCCATCGACGCTCCCGTGGCCACCCCGTCGTCGATGAGAATGACCGTGCGGTGTTGAATCGGCGGCAGCGTTCGATTTCCTCGATACAGCACCTCGCGCCGTTCGAGCTCTTGACGCTCACGGACCGACACCTGCTCGACGGCCGTGCATGGAATGCCGAGCTCGTCGATGAGATCCTCGCTGAGCACGCGGACCCCGCCGCTTGCGATGGCCCCCATGGCGAGCTCGGGATGGCCTGGAACGCCCAGCTTCCGGACGACGAACACATCCAGTGGGACGCCGAGCGCGCGCGCCACCTGGAACCCGACGGGGACCCCGCCGCGCGGCAGCGCCAGCACGACCACATCGTGACGGTGTGCGTAAGTGGTCAGACGTTGCGCTAACTGGCGTCCGGCATCCGCCCGATCTGCAAAAGGCATAAGCCTGACCGTCAACTCGAGGGTGAAAACTTCCACCTACAGCAACGCGGATGCCGGCTGGCCCTCAGCCAAACCAGCACTTGAAACCCGATCCACCGGGGGCTTACGATGGGCGCCGTCGCAGGCCGGCTCCCGAGCCGCCCTACTGTGCCGAGTTCATTTGTCCCATCGACGTCCCGGTCAGCCGCTCCGATGCGCGCGGCAGCGCGTCTACTTTACGGCCATTTGGTTCGCTCAACTGCGCATTCAGCGCACGCTCGAGGTGTCATGAAAAGTCCAGCTATCGCCGTCATCACCGCGTTCTTCGCCTGCGCCGCACCCGTCGCCGCGCAATCGGCTTCCGGCGGCGAGCTTGGCACCATCGATTTTCCGACCTCGGCGAAAGGCGCCGCCCAGGCGGCCTTCCTTGTGGGCGTGAAAGCGCTGCACAACTTCGAGTTCGACACCGCTGCGGAGGCGTTCCGCGACGCGCAGAAGGCCGATCCTTCGTTCGCGCTTGGGTACTGGGGCGAGGCGATGAGCTTCAATCACCCACTCTGGGCAGAACAGGATATCGCATCGGCGCGCCGCGTCCTCGAACGGCTCGCTCCGACGGCACCGGCCCGCGCCGCCAAAGCGCCCGCGGGCAAGGAGCGCGGACTCATCGAAGCCGTAGACGTGCTGTTTGGCGCCGGCGATAAATACGCGCGCGATACGGCATATGCCGCGGCAATGAAACGGCTGCACGAGCAGTATCGCGACGACGACGAGGTTGCGGTGCTGTACGCGTTGTCGCTGCTCGGGATGGCGCGTCCCGGTGAGAAGACGGTGCGGAACGCGATGCAGGCCGCAGCTATCGCCGAAGGCATCTTCCAGCGCAATCCGAAGCATCCAGGCGCCGCCCACTTCATCATCCACGCGTTCGACGATCCCGATCACGCCATCCTGGCGCTGCCGGCCGCGCGCGCGTATTCGAAGATTGCGCCGGCGGCCGCGCACGCACTGCACATGCCGTCGCACATCTTCGTCCAGCTCGGAATGTGGGACGATGTCGTCGCCTCGAATGTCGTGGCGTACAAGGCCGCGGTCGATCTGGCGGAGAAGAGGAGCCTCCCGCGCGGCCGCGAGGACTTTCACACGCTGTCGTGGCTGCAGTACGCGTATCTTCAGCAGGGCAACGTCGCCGAAGCCGAGAAAGCGCTGTCGACGGCCAAGGCGGTGGCCGACAAAGACACGAGCCCGCGGGTGCGCGACGGCTACGCGGCGATGAAAGCGCGGCAGATCGTCGAAACGGCGAAATGGGAGAAGATCGCGCTGCCGAACGCGGCGGTCCGCGATGGCGGTGCCCCCGGCTACGACGGCAGTGCGGCGTACGTCCTCGCCGCCGGTCTTGGCGCCGCGAGGCTGGGCGACTTCGAGACGGCCGCGGTCGCGCAAGATCGATTGAAGGCGATGCGTACGCAGGCCGAGTCGGGATCGAATGCGT
>QHWF01000470.1 GCA_003222455.1 Acidobacteriota bacterium | reverse complement strand
CGCGCCACCGGACATTGGTGGCTATTCCGGCGTACAACGAAGCCGCCACCATCCGGAACGTCGTCGAACGCGTGCGCGTGAACCTTCCCGACTGCGATCTGCTCGTGGTGAACGATGGATCGCAGGACGCGACCGGCGCCGTGCTCGCCGGAACCGACGCCATCGTCGTCGCCCACCTCTGCAACCTCGGGTACGGCCGCGCCATTCAGACGGCGGTGCTCTACGCCGAACGCGCGGGCTATGATCGCCTCGTGACGCTCGACGCCGATGGCCAGCACGATCCCGCGCAGGTCGCCGCACTGCTGTCTGAGTTCGACACCGGCCGATGGGATCTGCTCATCGGGTCACGCTATGTCGTCAGCAGACGATATACCGGCGTGCCGTTCGGACGACGCGTCGGCATGCAGCTGTTTTCCTCGATGGTCGGCGTGATGGCCGGACAGCGCATCTACGATACGACGTCGGGGTTGAAGGTAATCGGCCGCCAGACGTTTCCGTCGCTGACGAACTGGCAATTCATCGACTTTCATGCGGAAGCGCTCGTCTATCTGATGCAGCTGGGCTATCGAATCGGCGAATTTCCGATCACGGTCGCGGAACGGCGGCACGGGACAACGATGTACTCGACGCTCAGCCATATCAAGTACCCGCTCAAGACTGCGCTGATGGTCGTGCTCGGCCTCGTGCAGGCGAACGTGACGAGGAGACGACCGTCATGACCACTGTCGGCATCGTGACCGCCACCCTTGTTGGAATTGCGCTGCTCGTGTGGGTCGTCGATCTGGTTCGACAGGATCGTCTGTATGCCGGTTACGGCGTGATCTTCGTGTTCGGCACTCTCGCCGCCATCGTCGTGCTGCTCGTGCCGCCGTTGCTGCGCCTTGCGACGGCCGCAAGCGTGGCGTTGCTGCCGGTACCCTCGTTGAGTTTCGTCGCACTCGTCATCCTCACGTTTCTCATGGTGTACGTGTTCATCCAGATCTCGGTCCTCTCGAACCGTGTCATGCGGCTGACGCAAGAGCTCGCGATCCGCAGCCCGCAACAGCAACCTCAGCACGGCGTCGAGGGTGCCGCGGCCCGGTCGCATTGAGCATTGAATGGATCGCGATCAGGCGCTTCGGCTCGTCTATGACGCGATCGATGTCGTGAACCACCAATTACCGGCCTCACGGCGGCTCGCTAAATCGCTGGACACGGTCATCGTCGGCCCGTACGGGTCGCTCGACTCGCTCGGGCTCATCAACTTCGTGATTACACTCGAAGAACGCGTGACCGATGCCCTCACCGTCCCTGTCGAATTGCTCGACAGCACCGCGCTCATCGAAGAGGAGAGTCCGTTCAGGACGGTGGACACGCTGACGTGTTTTCTCGAGACACTAGATGGTCCTACCGCGGAGGACGCAGAGGACGCGGAGGTTCAACCCTGAAACCTACAGGATTCTGCCTCCGTGTCCTCCGTGTCCTCCGTGGTGGAAATTACCCGGACGCGCTCCTGGCGCAACGTTGACGCCGTGACTTACGGCCCGCTGTACTTCCTCGCCGATTTCAATATCGAGACCCTCGCGCGACTGGTCGGCAATTCCGTGCTGCCCGGCACGGAGACAAGGATGGCCCTGGCTGCGCCGGTCATGGTTCAGTTGGCGTCAGGATCGCCTGGCCCCGAATGGTCGGCCGTCGTCTGGAGCCAGCCCGATTCGAGCATCGCGAGCTTCCGTCGCGCGGTGACCTACGAGGAGCCGGACGCGGATCGCGCAATCGAGGAAACGCGGGAGTACGCCGCCTCCATCGGCCGCTTCGCGCGCGGCACCCGGGCGACGTTCGTGCCGACCTGGGTCCTGCCGCCCTGGCATCGCGGGTACGGCCCGCTCGATTTTCGCCCCGGCCTTGGCATCGCCCACTTGCTCGCGCGCATGAATCTCGCGTTGTCCGACGCACTGCGGGACGAACCGAATGTATTCGTCCTCGACGCGGCGCGCTGGATCGCGTCGGTTGGCCCCCGTGCCTGGTCCGACAAGCTGTGGTTCGCCACCAAATCACCGTTCACGGCGGCGGTGTTCGAGCAGGCGGCATCGGATCTCGCCGCCGCGATCGCGGGACTGAACGGCGGTGCGCGGCGTCTCGTCATCCTGGATCTCGACGACGTGCTCTGGGGTGGAATCGTGGGCGAAGTCGGCTGGCAGGGCCTGAACCTGGGCGGACACGATCCTGCGGGCGAAGCCTTCGCCGATTTCCAGCGCGCGCTGAAGGGCCTGACCCGCCGCGGCATCCAGCTCGCCATCGCCAGCAGGAATGACGAAGCCGTTGCCCTGGAAGCCATCGACCGGCATCCCGAGATGGCTCTACGGCGCGCCGACTTCGCCGGCTGGAAGATCAACTGGACCGACAAAGCACAGAACGTCGTCGATCTGCTGGCCGAGATTGGATTGGGCGCCGAGTCCGCCGTGTTCATCGATGACTCTGCGAGCGAGCGCGCGCGCGTCGGCAGCGCCGTCCCGGGCGTGCTCGTGCCCGATTGGCCCGGCGATCCGTCGAAATACCGTGAGGCGCTCGCCTCGCTCCGCTGCTTCGATGTTCCGTTCATCACCCGGGAGGATCGCGCTCGCAGCGGGATGTACGCTGCCGAACGCACGCGGCGCACCAGTCTTTCAGCGGCCGGCGATCTGCAAGCGTGGCTGGAGTCGCTCGACGTTGTTGTGACCGTGGAATCCCTGACCAGCGCCACGCTCGACCGTGCTACGCAACTGTTCAACAAGACCAACCAGATGAACCTCGCGACGCGGCGCCTCGCGAACACCGAGCTGATGGCGTGGACAGCGGCGGACGATCACTCGGTGCTCACGTTTCGCGTCGCGGATCGGTTTGGCGATTCGGGGCTGACCGGGCTGGTGGGACTTGAATTCGAAGGACCGCGGGCTCGCCTCGTCGACTTTGTGCTCAGCTGCCGTGTGATGGGGCGCAATGTCGAAGAAACGCTGCTGCACGTGGCGGCGGCGCACGCTCGCGTGCGAGGGGCTGCCGAGCTCGTCGCGGAATTTCGGCCGACATCGCGGAACGCGCCCTGCCTCGAGTTTTTCCGGCGATCGGGTTTCCGGGCCGAGAGCGACGGCCGATTCGTGTGGGGTTTGTCGACGCGCTATGAGCGGCCGCCGTGGGTAACGGTTCGCGACCATTCGGATGTCACTCGAGCCGGAAACCCGGCGTGAAGGGCGGAACTCCCCACGATTGATGCGAGGAGCGTGTCCGAGTAACTGACTATCCACCACGGAGGACACGGAGGACAGGAGGAAAAATCCCGTTCCTGTCAGGATTGACCCTCCGCGTCCTCCGCGTCCTCTGTGGTAGCTCTCATAGACACTAACCGCTGTCGCAGCTCTTTGCGATCTGATCGACGGGCACCAGGTGTCGCCCAGACCCTGCGAACGCCGGGTGAGTCTGGCGTCCGCCGGGATCGACGACCGGCAGAGTGCCGGTTTCCAGTTGGCGTTCGAGCAGCGGAACGAGATTCTGGAACACCAGCCACGCTTTCAGCTTGATGCCAGCTGGCGTCATGTGGATGGAATCGACGAACA
>QHWF01000469.1:5361-12679 GCA_003222455.1 Acidobacteriota bacterium | reverse complement strand
TCGGTCAGGTTGGTCCTTCAGGTCAGGCTGGCGCGGCAGGTTTCGTCGGTCAGTCCGGGCCCGCAGGGCAGATGCTCGCCGAATCCGATACCGTCGAGAAAATGTCGGTGATGCGGAAGCGCATTGCCGAGCACATGGTGCTGAGTCGCAAGACCTCGGCGCACGTGCACTCGGTGTTCGAGGTGAATTTCTCGCGGATCGCGCAGATTCGGGGCGCGCGCCAGGCGGAATTCGAGCGCGCCGGGGCGAAGCTGACGTATTTGTCATTCATCACGAAAGCCGCAATCGATGCCCTGCACGCCGTGCCGATTGTGAACGCCTCGGTCGACGGCGAGAACATCGTCTACCACAGAGACGTGAACATCGGCATCGCCGTCGCTCTCGACTGGGGCCTCATCGTCCCCGTGATCAAGCACGCCGACGAGAAGAACCTCCTCGGCCTGAGCCGCGCGATCGCCGACCTGGCATATCGCGCGCGAGTCAAGCAGTTGAAGCCGGACGACGTTCAGGGCGGGACCTTCACCATCACCAACCCCGGTGTTTTCGGTGCGCTGTTCGGCATGCCGATCATCAACCAGCCGCAGGTGGCGATTCTCGGCGTCGGAAACGTGGAAAAGCGGCCCGTGGTTGTTGACGATGCAATCGCGATCAGGCAGATGGCGTACCTGACGCTTGGCTACGATCACCGTGTGATCGACGGCGCCGTTGCCGACCAGTTCATGTCCGTCATGAAGCGGTCGCTCGAGAACTGGGACGTTAATGCAGGGTGAGATTTCAGATTGCAGATTTCAGATTTCAGATTGCAGATTTCGAATGGCGCGTCTGAAGTCTGAAGCCTGAAGTCTGAAGCCTGAAGCCTGAAGTCTGACAATCTGAAGTCTGAAAATCTGAAATCTGCAATCTACAATCTGAAATGTCGAGATCGCTAAGCGTTCGTCGTCTCGGCTTGATGCCGTACGGCGAGGCGCTCGCGCTGCAACGGGCGCTCGTGGATCAGCGTCGCGCCGGTCAGGTGGGCGATCTGCTGCTGCTCGTCGAGCATCCGCATGTGATCACGCTTGGCGTTCGTGGGGATGGCGGGCGATCGCACATCCTTGCGAGCGAAGAGGTGCTCGTGTCGGGCGGCGTCGAGGTGCACGAGACCGGGCGCGGTGGCGACGTCACGTATCACGGACCGGGTCAGCTCGTTGGGTATCCCATCATCGACCTGAGCCCGGATCGCTGCGACGTGCATCGGTACGTCCGTGATCTCGAAGAGGTGCTGATCCGCACAGCGTCCGATTTCGGGATTCAGGCCGATCGCATCCAGGGGTTGACCGGTGTCTGGGTCGGCCGCGAGAAGCTCGCGGCGATCGGCGTGCGGTTGTCACGCTGGATTACCAGTCACGGGTTCGCCTTGAACGTTGCGACGGACCTTGATTACTTCAACCTGATCGTCCCGTGTGGGATTGCGGATCGGGGCGTCACCTCTCTCGAACGTCTGCTTGGCCGGCCGGTTGCGACGGATGCGGTCGAAGAACGAATTGTCACGCATGTATGCGGCGTATTCGATCGCACCACATGCCAGAACGAGCCGGTTTCATCCTGCGCCGGCTGAGACCGGTCATCCCTGAACCCCGGGAGCGGGCCGAACGCACCCGGGAAATCCGCCCGGCTTGCCCAGGGGCTCGTGAGGCAGTGGACTGCTAACTGGGGCGGACTGGCGCCGCGGAAGAGACTCGCCCCGGGCTCAGCTGCTGTTTCATGCTGAAAACAAACGACTTAAGAGAATTAGTTCAGCGCTGGAATAATCTCGCCGGTAAGAGTGTTTTGATCCGCATCGAGGACGAATAACTCATGCGGGAACCCAAGGATCAAGATCTTCTCGCCCGCCTCCAGCGGGGGGACGAACACGCCATCGAAGAGCTTTCGGACGCGTATGGCCAGAAAATCTACCAGCTCGCTTTCAGATACCTCCGGAACAGGGAGGATGCCGAGGAAATCACGCAAGACGTCCTGCTGAAGGTTTCGCGGAAGGTTGGCGCGTTCCGAGGCGACGCGGCACTCTCGTCGTGGATCTACCGCATCACGTTCAACGCGGCGATGTCCCGCATGAGGACAGCCAGCTATCACCGGGCCCAGGAAGAAGAACGTCAGGCTTCGCTGGGTGAAGGCGAGGTCAACAGTAGCGCGCGAGCCGACCTGGCCGACTGGAGCGATCTTGCGGACGAGCGTGTGCTCCGGGCGCAGCTGCGCCGGCGCGCTCTGCGGGCCATCCTGGCGCTGCCGGCTATCTACCGCGCACCAGTCGTGCTCCGCGATTTGCACGGCATGTCGACCGAAGAAGCGAGTGCGATGCTCAAGGTGAAGGATCAGACGCTGAAGTCGCGCTTGCACAGGGGCCGCCTGATCCTGCGGAAGCAGCTCGCCGATGATCCTTCGGAAGCAGCTCGTCGACTTTGCCGGCGGACTCTCGTTGCATCGGCCGATCTACGGAACGTAGATGGGCGGGGTAGGGCGGGTTGGGCGGGTAGGGGAAATCGACTCCGCCCCAGCGGGCTTTCCGCCCACCTGCCCTACCTGCCCTACCCGCCCGTTTCAAAGACTCATCGCGCTGTCCAGTGCCACACGCTCCACGACATTGAGTGACGGGACGACGAACTCGACGATGCCGGCCGGACCAAGTCGGACGGGCAGGGCTGCCGCCCGCGTGCGCAAGCCAGCCGTCGTGTCGGGGCCTGCAAAGCAGGTTGCGGATCGCCGCGATCGGCCTTCCATGATTTCGATCGCTCTGACGGCTGCCGAAGCGAGGGCATACGGTCCTGGCGGCCAGAGGGCGAGGATGCGCGCAGCGAGTCGGCGGCGCACGGCATCGCCGAGCGCGCGCGTCAATGCACGACCCGCAATCGTGGCATCTTCCCACGCGATAACCGCTTGAGCCGGCGGCACGCCGAGGATCGAAACTGCGACGTCCTGTGGGGAGCCGTCGACCGCCAACGCGATGAGCGCGCGGGCTGCAGCCGCCAGCGCCTCCGGGGCCGTGCCGAACAATCGCGTGCGCGGGATTTTGAGCTCGCGGACGCCGGCATCGATCAGCTCACGGTGCGCAGCGCCGGCGCAGACGATGACCGCGTGTCTCGCGAATTGCGTCAGCCGGTTCAGCAGCATCAACGCTTCCTCGCCCTGCCACTCGCCGCGAGCGCCAAACCGATCGGCCACAACCACCACCGACGCACCTGACGCGCGGGACAGGTCGGTGGTCCCGGCGAGTCCCGTTGAAAATGCTTCGAGCGGCGCGGCCTGCGCGATGTCCAACGCCTTTCCGGCGGCGACGCGACCGCTGTCATCTATCAACGTCACGGTTCGCGCCAGATTGCGTCGTGCGAGCAGGTGCGCGGCCGCGCCGCCCAGTTCCCCGGCCCCGATGATGGCGACCTCGCGCATGGGTGGACTATTCTACAGAGTATGGAAAAGCTGACCGGCAAGGTCGCGATCGTCACCGGAGGATCGCGCGGCATCGGATTGGCGATTGCCCGCGCCCTCGTCGCCGAGGGCGTGCATGTCGCCATCACGGGCAGGAGTGCTGCTCAACTTGCCGCGGCCGCGCCCACGATCGAATCGGCCGGACCCGGTGCCGTGGAGTCGCTGCAGGCCGACGTTCGAGCGTACGACGCTGTCGAACGCGCGGTTGCCGCCACGGTTGCGAGGTTCGGCGGACTGGACATCTTGATCAACAACGCCGGTGTCGGCGTGTTCGCCGACGTCGCATCGATGACGCCGAATCAATGGGCCGATGTGATCGAGACGAATCTGACGGGTCCCTTCAACGCGTGTCACGCGTCGCTGCCGCACATGCGCCGCCGCGGCGGCGGCTTCATCATCAACATCAGCAGCCTCGCCGGAGACAATCCGTTTGTCAACGGCGCGGCCTACTGCGCGTCGAAGGCAGGCCTGAACGCGTTCAGCGAAGCGCTGATGCAGGAAGTCCGCTACGACAACATCCGCGTGAGCTACGTGCTCCCGGGGTCGGTTGCCACCGGCTTCTCCGGGCGTGCCGAAAACGCAGGCGCCGACTGGAAAGCATCGTCCGGCGATGTGGCTGAAGTCGTGTTGAACCTGCTTCGACAGGATCCACGCAGCCTGGTCAGTCGTGTCGAGCTCCGGCCATCGAAGCCGCCGCGGAAGTGAGGAAATAGACAACGGAGATAACGGAGGAAACGGTATTACACAGAGACGCAGAGAAACGGAGATCGTGGTTTGTACAATTTATTGTTTGTTCTCCGTTGCTCCGTTTCTCTGTGTGATCCCGTTGTCTCCGTTGTCTCCGTTGCCTCCACCGGCGGAGACGCTCGATGTCAGTGTTCGACAAGCACCGCGACGCGCTGGAAGTGCACGAGACGATGATGGGTCGTGCTCGCGGGCGGCTCGCGGTCGCGCTCGATCTGCTGACCGATTCGCTGGCGCTCGTCGGCCAGCACGGCGTCTACTGCCGCAGCGACCGATTTCCCGGGCAGCCGAAAATGGATGTGGCGCTGATTCTTGAGACTCTGAACGATGCGAAAGAGCTGGTCCAGAGCACGATGGAACAGCTCAGAAGAGAGTAGCCTTTGGGCTCTGGGCTCTGGGCCGCGTCGTTCCCAGCACCGTGAGCCAAGCCGGCAGCACGTTGCAGCGAGGCCCGCCCAGCACGTTGCAGCGTCAGTTCGCAGCACGTTCAGCGTTAGCGCCAGCACGGTGCAGCGAAGCGCACAGCACGGCTCACCGTCAGTTCCTATCCTATTCGCCCCTCGAGCACTTCATCGTCCGGCTGAGCCATCCGTGACGGCGCGGCTTCCATCGGGCGCTCGTGCCACCGCGATTGGATGATCAGCCACAGCACGCCCGGTCCGCAGAACAGCACGCCGAGGACGAACGCCAGCGTCCGTGGCGAACGGCCTATCTGATCGAGCTCGTATGCGGTCCAGTAGCTCGAGACCGACGTCACGAGTGTCACCATTGCGAGCTCCGCCGCGAATACGCGGCCGCGGAACCGATCCGGCACCTCGAGCTGCAACAGCACCGTGCTGAACACCCACAGAATGGAGCCGCCGAAATGCGCGCAGAGCACGCACAGCGCCGCAATCCACAGCGCGGGCGCGCCGGCCAGCGCGACGTAAAAAATGCCGACGATAAAGAAGGCCGGACCGATTGTGCGCCGAAGCACCCGCGGCTGCTGACCGAGAATCCAACGGAGTGCAATCGGGCCGAGTCCTGCCCCGACGCCGCGCGCGCCGTAGAGCACGCCGATGCCGGCTGCGGCACCGCCCGGCACGGGAAAGACGCGCTGGCCGAAGATCGTGAGCAGCAGGAGCACTCCACCCGCGAGCCCCCAGCCGGCCTTCACGCACATCAGTGCCGCCACGTGCGCGTTGCGACGGACGTAGCGAATTCCCTCCACCAGATCCGCAATGCCGGTGAGCGCCAGAATGCCGGCCGGTCGCGGCGTGAACGCCGGCGTGGCATCGTACCGGGTACAAACGATGAAGATCGCCGACCAGAAGAACGACGCCGCGTTGATCGTGAACGCGACGTCGCGTCCGGCGACCGCGGTCACCACTCCGCCGACGGACGCACCGACGGCCAGCATCGCCGACCAGGTGGCGCTGGCGAGGGCATTGGCCGGCAGCAACTCTTCCTCGCTCGTGATGTTCGGAATCGTCGCCGTCCGCGCCGGTTCGAAAAATGCCGATGCGGCGACCGTGAGGGCCATCACGCCGTACGCAATCCACACCTGATCGGCCGTGCGCACGAGCAACAGTCCCAGAATCAGGAAGCCTCGCACCACGTCGGCGATGATCATCAGGCGCCGCCGGTTCACGCGATCGACGACAACGCCCGCGAGCGGACCGACGATCGCGATCGGCAGAAACTGCACAATCATCATCCAGGCGACGGCCGTGGCCGAGCCGGTGAGGTCCAGCAGCAAGGCGTACACGGCGACCGAGTTGAACCAGTCGCCCAGTTGCGAGATCGCCTGCCCGATGAAGAGCAGGCGGAAGTTACGGTTGCGGCGGAGGAGCGGGAGGTAAACGCCTTCGTGATGAGCCGTGGATCGCGAGCCCATGCGGACCCGTCAGTATAATCGTCAGCCTTCGATGGTCGAAGCGCTCGGCCACTACAGGATTCTCGACCGGATCGGCTCCGGCGGCATCGGCGACCTGTACCGGGCACGCGACACCCGGCTCGGTCGCACGACGGCGCTGCGGATGGTCGCTCGTCACATCGCCGACGATCCCGGCCGCCGCGGGCGTTTTCTCCGTGAAGCACAGGCCGCTGCGGCGCTGTCGCATCCGAACATCGCGGCCCTGTACGAAATCGGCGAACATCAGAATCAGCTGTTCCTGGTGTTCGAGTTCGTTCCCGGCGACGTGCTCGAACACATGATCGGCGGACGCGCGCTCCATCCACGGCGCGCCGTCGAATTCGCCGCCCAGATCGCCGACGCCCTGGCCGAGGCTCACGCGCACGGCATCGTCCACGGGGGCATCGCCTCGGCCAACGTCATCGTCACGCCGAAAGACAAAGCGAAGATCCTGGAATTCGGACTCGCCGCATGGACTCGCGGTGGTGCGGCGCGTGAGCAGGCGTCCGGCGCGCGCGACGCGACGCTTGCGACTGCGGGACCGCCGCCGTCAACTCTCGCCTCTATGTCGCCGGAGCAGGCGCGGGGTGATTCCATCGATCGCCGCACCGACATTTTTTCGCTCGGCGCCGTGCTCTTCGAGATGTTGACGGGCCGGCCGCCCTTCACCGGCAATACCGCGCCGGCGCTGGCGCTTCAGATCGTGCAGGCGCGGCCGATCGCGCCCTCGACCGTCACTCGCACCGTGCCGCCGGAGGTGGACGCCATTGTTGCCAGGGCGCTTGCGAAGGGTATCGACGAACGCTACGACTCGGCGGCGATGCTGGCGGCGGAGTTGCGGTCGGCTGCGGCCACTCTGGATGCGCGTACGCAGCGCAGTGAATCAGCCGGCAGGGCGCCGTCGCCGGTCGCAACGAGGCGGCGCCGATCGCGTGTGCGATGGCTCGTGCTGGCCGTGCTGACTGCCGCGCTCGTTGCCGCCATATGGTTCGGCCGCGACGCGATTCAAAGCATCTGGAAGGGTCCCGGGATTTTCGACCGACTGCTTTGAGCGGCGTTTGGGTAACCAGAAGCATTGATTGGCCACGAAGACACGAAGGCACGAAGAAGAGAAATCAATTATTGAAGACAGTGGGAACGATCGGTTTCGACGCGCGGCGCGAAGCGCCGTGCTGGGCCTGCTACGCAGGCCCACGCGCCGAAACCGATCGGCGTCCA
>QHWF01000469.1:0-5333 GCA_003222455.1 Acidobacteriota bacterium | reverse complement strand
TCTTCGTGCGTGCTTCGTGTCTTCGTGACTTCGTGGTTGCATTTTTGCGGGGTGCATTTCGTGGGCTACGCTCGCCCCAGCACCGATATCAGGCGGGCACGATCGATATTGCTGCCCGACACGATGACCGCAACACGCAGTCCGTCGAGCGCGATTCGCCGGCCGACAATCGCCGCCGTTGCCGCGGCGCCCGCGCCCTCGGTGACGAGATGCTCGTGTTCGACCAGACCGGCGACAGCCGACGCGAGGTCGTCTTCGGTCACCGTGACGATGTGATCGACAAACTGCTGAATCATGCCGAACGTAATCGTCTGCGGATCCGGATTGCCGCCAAGACCGTCGGCCAGCGTCGGCCCGGGTGTGATCGCCACGAGCCTTCCGGCAGCAACGCTGGTGAGAAATGCATGCGAGGCTTCCGCCTCCACGCCGATGCTCCGATGGGCCGGCGCAATCGCTCTGGCCGTCATCGCGACGCCGCTGATGAGTCCGCCGCCGCCGATGGGCAACAGCATCGCACCGACGTCCGGAAGGTCTTCGAACACTTCCAGCGCGATGGTCCCGGCGCCGGCGACAACGTCGGGATCGTTGTACGGCGAGATGAAGGGCGCGCCACGTTGTCTGGAGAACTCGAGGGCCAGGCGCTCGGCATGATCGTAGTCGCGGCCTTCCGGCCTCAGGTCGGCACCGTGGCGGCGTATCGCGGCGAGCTTGGTCTGCGGCGCGTCGGCGGGCGTGAAGACGACCAGCGGAACGTGAAACAGTTCCGCCGCCGCGGCGAGCGCCTGCCCATGGTTGCCCGCCGAGGCGGTGACGAGGGGCTGATCGCGCGCGGCCCCGCGTTCCAGCCGCGCGAGGACGGCGTTGAAGGCGCCGCGCGATTTGAACGAATTCGACAGTTGCAGCGATTCCAGCTTCAGCCAGACGTGTGCACCGGCCAGGCCGGACAACCACGCCGACGCCACCAGCGGCGTGCGCCGCAGGTACGGCGCGATGCGACGGCGGGCCTGCAGAACGTCGATCAGGGTCATCGCAGCCGCTCAGGGCGTGTGAACGAATCACTAGACGTGGGGTCCGGCTTCAGCCGCAGGCCTTCAGGGCCGGACGCCCTTCAGGGCTGCCCGACGGCCGCGACGCAGGCCTGAAGGCCTGCGCTACGAGAGGCCGTCGAAACAATTTTTCGCACGCCCTTCAGGGCTGCCTCGAGAGGATGTCGGCCAGGCGCTCGGTGAATGCCGACCGGGCGAGCACTTCGCCGACGCCCGCACGCCGCGCCGCGTCGATGACCTCCGTCTGCACGTGCGACACATACCCGACCGTCGGCACGGACGACAGCGCCGGGTCCTGCTTCATCGACCCGACGAGTCCGAGCGGGTTCGCGCGCGCGTTGTTCAAGTCGAGGATCACCAGCGACGGTGCGGCCTTCCGCATCTCGCTGAGCGCGGCGTCGGCTGAGCGCGCGAACGTGACGGCGACGCCGATCCGGCCCGCCGTCGTTTTGATTTTGGACGCGAACAGCAAATCGTCGAGAACGGCTAAGATCATGAGTGGATCATGATAATTGAGTCTCAGGCCGTTGGTCCGTTCATGAAAAACGGCTTCATTGTCGGCTGCGAGGCGTCACATGAAGCCGTGCTCATCGATCCGGGCGACGAGGTGCGCGGCCTGCTGTCATTTGCCGAGCGGAAGACGCTGTCGGTTCGGTACATCCTGCTGACGCACGCGCACGTGGATCACGTCACCGGCGTGGCAGCGGCGAAACGCGCCCTGAACGTCCCGATCTACCTCCACGCGGACGATCTGTTTCTCTATGAACGGGCGGTTGAATCGGGTGAGATGTTCGGCCTGCGGTGCGAGCCGCCCCCGCCGGTTGACGTCTTCTACACGCCGGGCGAGGCGATTCGCTTCGGAACCTGCGAGGCGCGGCCGCATCATACGCCCGGGCACTGTCCCGGCGGCGTGTGCCTGCAGATTGGCAGGCAGGGAGAGGATGGAAAGGACCTGTTCGTCGGCGACACGCTGTTCGCCGGATCGATCGGCCGAACGGATCTTCCCGGTGGTGACTACGCGACGCTGATCGCGTCGATCCGCACGGTCCTGTTCGCGTTTGACGACGCCGCAATCGTCCACCCGGGGCATGGACCCGATACGACGATCGGCCACGAACGCCGAACGAACCCCTTCTTGATCGGGAATGCCTCAAAAGCTTGAAACGAGCCCCGTTCCCCCTGTGTCCTTTGTATCCTTGGGTGTCCTTGCTGTCAGACCTGTCTTCCCACTTTCAGCTCCACTCGCCCCACACGCAGCCGATCGCCCACGGCAAGCGTCGCCGTCTTCACCCGTTTGTCATTCACATACGTGCCGTTCTGGGTGTCCTTGCTGTCAGACCTGTCTTCCCACTTTCAGCTCCACTCGCCCCACACGCAGCCGATCGCCCACGGCAAGCGTCGCCGTCTTCACCCGTTTGTCATTCACATACGTGCCGTTCGTGCTGGCGAGGTCGACGACTTCGAGCTGCTCCTCGGTTGCCGACAACCGGCAGTGCAGGCGCGAAACGAGCGCCGCAGCGACGATGAAATCGGATCTCGGAGCGCGCCCGACGGTCTTGACCGCCCCTGGACCAAGGCGGAACGTCAACGCGCCTGCATCTGCGGCGGAGGTCTGCAGGATCCACATGCTACGCTACCGTTTTCTCCGTCACCTCCTTCAGCGTTTATCGACCAGCGCGCGTCGCGAGCGTCTTCTTCAACCACGCGGCGAGCGCGTCGGTGACCCGTGAGCTGACATGCTTGTCGGGAAGCTTCCCGTATTCGTCCATTTCGCCGGTCGTGGCCGGCACCAGCAGGTGATTCACGCCCGGTATCTTCACCACGTCCACCGGCGGCGAATTCTTTCGTTTTCGCGCCAGCGCTTCGAGGCGGTCGGCATTCGACGGCTCGACCTGCGTATCGAGCTCGCCTTGCAGGATGAACACCGGCTGGCGCACGTCGGGCATGATCCGCGCCGGATCGTTCTGGAGAATGCTCTGGAACTCCGGATTGTCGACCTGCTTGCGGAGCTCTGGCGGGAGTTGCTCCCAGCCCTTCCCCGTCAGGACCGCTTCGTGAATGCGCTGCTGCAGCTCGATTTTCGCCTGCTTCTCCTCCGGCGAAAACGTCGATCGATTCAGCAGGTGCTGCTGCTGCGCGAGGACGAGATCCGCGCCGCTCACGCCGTTGGCGCCAATCAGCCCGACCGCGCCGATCCGTTTCTCTTTCGCGGCGGCGATGAGCGCGACCGCGCCGCCCTCGCTGTGGCCGACAACGGCAATGCGCTTCGGATCGACGTCACGACGCTCCCCCAGCATTCTCACCGTCGCGCGGACATCGTCGGCGAAGTCCGTGAGCGACGCGGATTCGGCGCGACCACCGCTTTGACCAATGCCCCGCTTGTCGTAGCGGAGGACGAGGAAGCCGGCGTCAGCCAGGGCGTTCGCGATCTGACCGAGAATCGGGATGCCAAACACCATCGCGTCGCGATCCGCCGGCCCGCTCCCGCCGATGAGAATGACTGCCGGACTGCGCGCCGCGCCTGCCGTATTGGTTGCTGCCGGCTCCGACGGCTTCGATACGGTGCCGGCGAGCGAGAATCCGTTGGCCGGAATGTGAACCTGTTCGTCGTTCGAACGGGAAACGGGCACGCTGCGCGACGAGACCGCGGCGACATCCTCGCGTACGACGTCGAGCGACTGGCCCGGCAGGCTGAGGCGCACCAGCCGGCCGCCTTCATCCGACCAGATCTCGCCGTCAATTTTCGCGCCGGGCAGATCCAGCGTGATATGGGTGCGATGCGTGGAGACGAGACGCGACGCCGTTTGAAAGTGTTCGGGAGTGGAGTCGCCGACGAGAATCGAGAAAGAGACTTGCGGAACACCGAACACCTTGATCGTCGATCCGGGCGGAGCCGTCCTCAGGCGGGCCGCCAGGGCTTCATACGGTCCGAAAAAGGTGTTGGGCAGGACGAGCAACGTGTCGTCCGCAATCGTGTCGATCTTCTGCTTCGTCTCGCCTGCCACGACGATGTCGGAGCGTGCCGTGGTGCCATCCACAGCCGTATGAACGGTCTGCGTCTGTCCGCGCACTGTCCCGTCGAACGAGAACGCAAGGGGACGCCAGTCGGCCGTATAGCGCACCTGCAGACGGCGACCCACGACATCGAGCGGTGCGCCAAGACGTCCGGAGCTGGTGATGGTCCAGCCCTCGGCGCTGCGGGAAACCGCCATCTGTTCGATGCCGATGGGGGCGCCGCGCAGGAAGATCGTGAAAGCCGTACGCGGAGGGAGCATCCCGCACCGAGTTCCGTGCAGGGTTCTTCCTCCTGTCCTCCGCGTCCTCCGTGGTGACGAGCTCTCACCCACCACCACTTCGCCCGGCCAGGAGCGTGTCTGAGAAACGAGAACACGCTCCTAGCAGGCCGGCTTCGCCGGCAAGAACGGCCATCATTGGAAAAAAACTGCGCGCGGAGCGCGCCTATCAGGAGCCCGTTCGTCATTTCTATTCCTCGGACGGGATCCTAAAATGGGACGAGAGCATTCTTCAGCATAACACCATGGTTCCAGCCGTTTCAGTGGAGGCCTACGACGCCGCGCGGCACCGCGTCGCGTCGATCGATCGCTCCAGCCGCGGACGCATCGTTGTCTCGGGGCCGGACCGCGCATCGTACCTTCAAGGATTGCTCACCAACGACATCGCGGCGCTGAAGCCGGGACGGGGATGCTATGCGGCCTATCTGACCGCGCAGGGCAGGATGATCGCCGACTTGAACGTGTACGAGCTCGGCGACGTAATTCTCCTCACGATGGAGGGCGATACGAAGGACACGGTGCTCTCGAAGCTGGATCAATTGATCTTCAGCGAGGACGTGCAGCTTGGCGACGTCACGGCAACGTTCGCACAGACTGCGGTCATCGGACCGGACGCCGCCGCCACCGTATCAGCGTTGCTCACCGGGACAACGGCCGGAACACTCGCTGCGCTGCCGGAACATGGCAATCTGCGTGCGCTCTGGGATGGCGCGCCGGCGATTGTGGCGCGCATTGACGATGCGGGCGAAGCCGGGTATGACGTGTTCGTCGATCGCGCGGAGGCGGCACCGTTCATGTCGGCCATCGGCGCGGCGGGAGCGGTGCCGCTCGACCTTCCCACGGCCGAAGCGATTCGGCTCGAAGCCGGCGTACCGCGGTTCCATCGCGACATGGACGAGGAGACGATTCCGCTCGAGGCAGGAATCGAGTCGCGCGCGATCAGCTTCACGAAAGGCTGTTACGTCGGACAGGAGGTTGTGATCCGCGTCCTGCA
>QHWF01000468.1:8018-14882 GCA_003222455.1 Acidobacteriota bacterium | reverse complement strand
TCGGGACGTGCGTGTGCGCGTTGACCAGTCCGGGCATGACGACGCGCCCACCGCAGTCGACCGTGTCGCGGCCCGTATACGTCGACGACGCGTCAGGACCGACGGCTCGAATCGTATCCCCGACGATGGCGACACCGCCTGGTCGATGCAGCGTGAACCGCTCGTCCATCGTCAGCACGAGGGCGTTGGTGAGGAGGAGGTCGCAACTCTGCACGGTGACGTTCGAAGATCGTTCGATTGTACGACACGCGGCTTCGAGCTCGGGGCTTCGGGCCAGGGGATATCAGGTTGCCGAACAGCGCAGAACACGCAGAAACCGCAGAGCAAGAAGGTATTCTTTGCGTGGCTCGGTGAATCGCCAGCAAGCGAAGGTTGGGCCTCTGCGTTCCACGGCAGCGCCAGTTACTCGGACACGCTTCCAGGCTAAAATCGACCGCCATACGATCGATCGGGAGACCTCCAATGCGATCTGCCCTGCTGATCCTGGCACTGGTGCTTGCCGCCCCGTCCACCGCGTTCGCCACCTGGTCGGTCATCGCAGCCGATCCTGGCACCGGCCGTGTCGTCATCGCATCGGCAACCTGTGTCGACCAGAACGACGAATTCCTGAAAGGCGTCCAGGCCGTGGTCGTGCCCGGCAAGGGCGTGGCGGCCTGCCAGGCGGCTGTGGACAGCACGCATCAGAACCAGATGCTGGTGTTTCAAGAACTGCAGAAAGGCACAGATCCACGAGCGATCATCACGTTGCTCAGCGCGGATCCGGCATTCCAGAGCCGTCAGTTCGGCATCCTCGATCTGCAGGGGCGGCGCGCCGGGCACTCCGGCCTGAGCAATGGGTACGTGTCGCAGGATGTTCAAGGTCAGGTGCCGGGCGCCGACGTGTTCTACTCGATCCAGGGCAACATCCTGCGACCGGGTCAGGCGGTGCCGAACGCCGTCCAGGCGTTCGTCAACACACCCGGTGCGATCACCGATCGAGTGATGGCAGCGATGGAAGCCGCCGACGGATCGGGCGGCGACAGCCGGTGCACGTGCCCGCCGTGGCCTGCCGACGGGTTGAAGCCCGCGATTCCGTGCGACGGCAAGACGGCGCACGTGGCGTACATCCTGATGGCCGAAAAGACCGACACGAACGGCGACTCGCACAACAACGGCAGGTACGCGATGTACATCACCGTGTCGCAGCCGGCGGCGGATCACGGATCGAACGTGATCCGCGAAGGCGAGAATCTGAACCCCGTCAAAACGCTCCGCATGCGGTATGACGCGTGGCGGAAGAAGCAGCCGGCGTCGTTCAAGTAAGGCTGCGGGCAGGCCTTCGGTCTGCTCAGAAATCGATTGCCGGCGACTCGTAGCGCAGGCCTTCGGGCCTTGTGAAAAAATCGGCCGGCGGCCTCTCGTAGCGCAGGCCTTCCGCCTTCGCTTCGCTTCGGCGTGGCACGCCGTAGCGCGAAGCGCGGAGGCGGCAGGCCTGCATCACGGCCGCCGGGGCAGCCCTAAAGGGCCCTAAAGGGCTGCGCTACGTATGATTTTTCACAGGCCCTTCAGGCCTGCCGTTGAGAGAGCACGCGATGCGAATCGTGGGATTCGGTCTAATCCTGGCGTTGACGTACCTCGCGTCTGTCGACGCCGCGCAGCCGCCGTCACCATCTCCGCAGCGAGGGACCCCGCCGCCAACCACTGCGCCTGGCGGTCAGCGCGGAGGCGGACGCGGACGCGGCGCAATCCCGGTGATGACGCTCACGACGAGCGCCTGGACCGATGGCAGTCACATCCCGGTCAAGTACACACAAGCGGGCGAGGAGGTGTCTCCGCCGCTGACATGGAGCCATGTGCCCGATGGCGTTGTCAGCTTTGTCCTGATGGCGCACGATCTCGACGCCGCCGTGGGAAACGGCACCGACGATCTCCTCCACTGGCTGCTGTGGAATATTCCGGGAAATACGACCAGCCTGCCGGAACATGTCCCGACCGTGCCGCAGCTGCCGGACGGGACGCGGCAGATCAGCGCCACCGGTCCCAGCTATCGCGGCCCCGGCGCGGCCGCGGCGGGGCCGCCGCACCATTACGTGTTCGAGCTGTTCGCGTTGGACGTGATGCTCGACCTGCCGGCCGTTGGCGCCTCACCACCCCAGACTCGTGCGGCCGTGCTCGCCGCGATGAGTGGCCACGTCCGCGGCAAGGCCGTTTGTGTTGGATTGTTCAAGCGGCCAGGTTGAGTTCGATTAGCTTTTGACGGCCTCGAGGGAGAAATCACGTAGCGCAGCCCTTCAGGGCTGCCTCGACTACCGACCTTCTTTACCGTGGTTCGTGTCAACCGGGAACCGGGCGCGCACGTCTAACGTATTCAGAATCATTGGCCTTGATCGGAGGCGGCATGTCACTGTGGAAGCGTTTGTTGGGAAAAAGCGAACCACCGAAGCAGCGAATCCGGGTGTGTGTGGAATGTGGCATGCCCATTGCCGAGCACAAAGAATGGTGTTCGATTCGCCGCGGCGAAATCGAGATGAAGCTCAGAGCCTCAGGCGCCCCGAGCCCGGTGGGCGCTGCGCTCACCGATAACTAGTTACGTTACGTACGGGACACTGGCCGAACGGGCCGGCGTTCGCTTATCCTGAGCCTCCAAGGGAGGCTCGTTATGCGCGTTTGCCGGCTCGTTCAAGTCTCGACGTTCGCCCTCACGATCGTTGCTGCGGCAGTCTCCCACGCGCAAACACAACAGCCGCCGAATCAGGTCATGCCCGACCTGAATGCGCCGCGACCCATCGACATCCGCGACTCGGTCTGGCTCGAAGAGTTGACCTGGATGGAAGTCCGCGACCTGATGAAGGCCGGGAAGACCACCATCATCGTGCCAACCGGCGGCGTGGAACAGAACGGGCCGTACCTCGCCGCCGGCAAGCACAATTACGTGCTGCAGGCCACCTGTCCCGCGATTGCGAAAAAGCTCGGCAACGCGCTCTGCGCGCCCGTCGTTCCCTTCGTCCCCGAAGGCGACATCGATCCACCGACCCAGCACATGAAGTGACGGTCGAAGCGATCAAGAAGGCGTTTGCATCCAACCCGTCCACGAGACAGTGAACCGGAGGCTCGGAGCGTGTCTGAGTAACTGACGTCGCCACGCGGCACGACATTCAACGCAGAAACTGCAGAACTCGCAGAAAAAACCCGTTTTCTCTGCGGGTTCCGCGAGTTCTGCGTTGATCGTCGTGGCTGCAGCGACGGCGAGGACCAAAAAAGAGGCACACCGACCGCGAATCTGTCCGCCCTGCTCCGTAGCGGCACGATCCACTTCGGATCGCGTTGTGGACAACGCGAGGCTTTACCGGTAAAGTGCCCGCGTTTTTTGTTTGTCTTGCAAGTTGCGATGGAGGATGCGCATGCGGAGTTCGAGCCACCCGATCGTCTCGTGGATTGGGGTCGGTCGGCCCAGGAATTTCGGGCCACGGTCACCGGACGTGTGACGGATCCAAACGGGCTGGTCGCACCAGGCGTCACCGTGACGGCGGCCAACACGCAGACTGGCGAAGCCGCGGTCGGCGTGACAACCACTGAAGGCGTCTACACGATCCCGTTCCTCCGGCCCGGCGTCTATGCGGTCTCAGCCGAGCTCTCGGGCTTCCGGAAAATCACGCAGCCGGACGTGCGGCTCGAGGTCGGCCAGACTTCCGCCGTCAATTTTCAGCTGCAGGTCGGCACGCTGATCGAGGACGTGCTGGTGACCGCGCAGTCGCCGGTGCTCGAAACGGCCAAGGCCGATCGCGGCCTGCTCATCGACAACGAACGGGTGACGGAGTTGCCGCTCAACGCGCGCAATCCGTTCATGCTGTCGTACCTGGCGCCCGGAATTACCTACAACGGCCCCGCCATTTACCAGCGTCCCTTCGACAACGGCGCCATTGCCGACTGGTCGATCAACGGCGGCCAGAACCGCAACAACGAATTCCTGCTCGACGGCGCTCCCAACAACTCGATTCAGGGCGGTAACAACATCGCGTACGTGCCTCCGGTCGACTCAGTGCAGGAATTCAAGATCGTCACCAACAGCTACGACGCGCAGTACGGACGGACCTCTGGCGGCGTCATCAACGTGTCGCTGAAGTCCGGCACGAACACGCTTCACGGCAGCGTCTACGAGTTCGCCCGGCGCAAGGCGCTCGATTCGAACGAGTACTTCTTCAAGGTCAACGACCGCGAGAAGCCGGATCACAAGCTCGATCAGTACGGGTTCGTGCTCGACGGCCCGATCGAGATCCCGGGGCTGTACAAAGGCCGGAACAAGACGTTCTTCATGGTCAATTACGAAGGATACAAAGAGGCCACGCCGAACCCCGCCACCTACACGGTCCCGGACGAGGCACAGCTGCGCGGCGACTTCAGCAATCTGCGCGATGCGCAGGGACGGCTCATCACCATCTACGACCCGGCGACAGGACGCGTGGACGGCAGCGGCCAGTGGGTGCGCGATCCGTTCCCGGGAAACGTCATTCCGCCGAACCGCATCGACCCGATGGCGCGAAAGCTCACGCAGTACTTCCTGCGGCCCAACACCACGGCGCCCGCCGGCGCCGACCCCTGGCGCAACAATTTCGTGTTCGCGCCGAACCTCGCGTTCGATACGTTCCGCAACATCGCGACGAAGGTCGATCAGAACGTCAGCGACAGGACGAAGATGTTCGTCCGCTACGGCTACAACAAGCGCACCGAGCGGCGCTTCACGAATGGGATTACCGAGGGATCGGCGCAGGATGGCCAGCTGCCGCTCGAACGCGTTAACTACAGTGGCGTCGCCGACTGGGTTCGCACCGCGAGCTCGTCGCTGGTCTTGAACGTGCGTGCCGGCCTCAATCAATACCTGGAGCTCTCGCGTTCCGATCCGGGGCTCGCCTTCAACCCCGCCGACCTGGGATTTCCATCGTCCGGATCAACGTCACCGATTATCAGGCCATCGGACGGGCCGGCCGCAACAGTGAGACAACGACGGGATTCAGCCTGCAGCCGAACTTCTCATGGGTGAGGGGTGAGCACAACGTGCGCGGCGGCCTCGACATGCGGATGACGTGGTACACGCGCGAGATCAACGGCAATCTCCTCGTGATCAGCTTCGACCGCCGCTTCACGCAGCGCACGTTCAATCAGGGCGATGCGCTCAGCGGCAACTCGATCGCGTCGTTCCTGCTCGGCGCCGCGAACAGCGGGGCCATCGACAACAACTTCTACCCGACCTTCCGCTGGAATTACTACGCGCCGTGGGTCCAGGACGACTGGAAGGTGACGGGCCGGCTGACACTGAACCTTGGATTCCGCTGGGACCTGAACACCCCGGTCTTCGAGGAGCAGGACCGGATCAATTACGGCTTCGATACGCAGGCGATCAATCCGGTATCCGCAAAGATCAACCAGCAGCAGTTCCCCGGCTATCAGGTGAGAGGCGGGCTCGGCTTCGTCAACGTCGACGGCAACCCGAGATACCCATACCGGTTCGACAAGAACAACGTCCAGCCGCGCGCCGGCTTCGCGTACCTGTTCGGCGAGAAGACGGTGGTCCGCGGCGGATACGGACTCTACTATCTCAACGTCACCAGCATCTCGGACTCGAACGGCTTCGGCATCACCACGCCGCTCATTACGTCGCTCGACGGCGATCGGACGTCGACGTTTCCGCTCTCGAACCCGTTTTCGCAGGGCATCACGCCGGCTCCCGGATCGGCGCGGCGTCTCGAGACCTTCCTCGGCCGCGATCCGTCCTTTTCGAATCTCGATTTCGTGAACCCGTACGTTCACCAATTCTCGCTCGGCACCCAACGCGAGCTGCCCGGGCGCACGACCGTGGAGATCTCCTACGTTGGGAGCCGCACGATGCAGGAGCAGAACCGGTGGGGCGGCTTCAACCAGCCGCCGGCCTCGCTCCGCGATCAATGCGATCCGACGAGGGGCGGGCGGGTCTCGTTCTGCAACGAGCTGCTGCCGAATCCCTTCTACCAGGTCCCGGGTTTCGAGGGCACCGCCCGGTTCACGAGCCCCATGCTGTCGCGGTACGAGTTGAGCCGGCCATTTCCACAATTCACCGGGATCACGATGCTCGATCGGAATGACGGCCGCATCTGGTACAACTCGCTGCAGATGCTCGCAAACAAACGCCTGTCCGCGGGCATCACGATCGCCGGCAACTACACATGGTCCAGGATGATCGAGGAGAACGGCGGAGGCAACCAGATCGGCGGGACGACGACGACCAACCCCACGATCACCGATGTGGACAGGTTCGTGCAGCGCTCATGGTATGAAAGCGATCGACGGCACCGTGTCACGATCTCGGGCGTCTACCGATTGCCGTTCGGGCGCGAACGCCGGTTCCTGGCAGGCGCCAATCATGCGGTCAACGGCATCACCGGAGGATGGGAGGTGGCCGGTATGTGGTTGTTCAACAGCGGCCGCCCGTGGGGGCTTCCCCAGAACGTGCTTTACGTCAAGGACGCGCGAATCAAGGACGTCGACTATGGCGCGCCGGTGATCCGCGGCGTGCAGAACTGCGTGGCCCAGATGAACGACCAGGGCGTCGTGACAATGCTCGGCTACTCGGCAGCCGCGGGCTGCACGGAGCCGAACTTCATCATCCGGCCGAACTACACGCGCACCGCCGTGAACTTCCACGACGACGAGATCCGGCGTCCGCCGTTCTACCAGTTCGATCTCAACTTCGCGAAGACGACCAGCCTGGCTGGCCGCGCGCGGCTGCAGATCCGGGCCGAGCTGTTCAATGTGTTGAACCAGGTCGTCTACGACGAGCGGCAGTACGAGAACAATGCCAGCAACGCGCTCTTCGGCTCGATCGATCGGTCGGTGGTGCGGCAATCGAACTTC
>QHWF01000468.1:3070-7979 GCA_003222455.1 Acidobacteriota bacterium | reverse complement strand
GCATCAAGCTGCTGTTTTGAGCGTGATCGGCTCTTGGGTTTCGGCTCTTGGCTTCCGGTCTGTGAAGAATTCAGATGTAGTGCCGGCCTTCAGGCCTGCCCGGCGGATAGCCGAGAGCCAAGAGCCGATAGCCGATAGCCGATAGCCGATAGCTAAGATAAGCCACATGAGACATCCCTGGTCCGTCATCTCGATGAGCGCCCTGCTGGTCGGCACGGCCATCGTGCGACTGCCCGCGCAGCAGGCGCCGCTCGTCAATCCATCACTCTTCGCCGACATGCGTTGGCGCAATATCGGCCCGTTCCGCGCCGGCCGGACGAAAGCGGCGGCCGGGCATCCGAGCCAGCCCTACACCTTCTACATCGGCATGTGCAACGGCGGTGTCTGGAAGACCAACGACGCCGGCCGCACCTGGAAACCGATCTTCGACGACCAGCCGACGGGATCGATTGGCTGGGTCGCGGTCGCGCCGTCGGATCCAAACGTGATTTACGTCGGCAGCGGCGAAGGGCTGCCGCGTCCCGATCTGTCAACCGGAGACGGCATCTACCGATCGAGCGATGCCGGACAGACGTGGACGCATCTCGGGCTGCGCGATGCCCAGCAGATTCCGAAGATTGCCGTCGATCCGAAGAACGCGAACCGCCTGTTCGTCGCCGCATTGGGTCATCCCTACGGACCAAGCGCGGAGCGCGGCATCTTCCGCTCGACCGATGGCGGCCGGACGTTCGAGCGCGTACTCTACGTGGACGAGAACACCGGCGGCAAAGACGTCGACGTCGATCCGTCGAATCCCGACACCGTCTTCGCCACGCTGTGGGAACAGCGGCAGGGACCGTGGGAGAACGCCGCGTGGAACGGCACCCATGGCGGCATTTTCAAGTCAACCGATGGCGGCGCGACGTGGAAGCCGCTGAAACAGGGACTGCCTGAAGGCCTGATCGACGCGGAGCTCGCAATCGCGCCGACCAATCCTCGTCGCCTTTATGCCACCGTGGATGCGGGCGACGAGGGCACCGGCATCTACCGGTCGGACGATGCCGGCGAGACGTGGACGCGCAGCACCACGGACGGGCGGCCGACGAGCCGCGTCAATGAAGCGGTGCCGCATGTCCATCCCAGGGATCCCGACACGCTCATCGTCACCGACGTCGTGAGCTACAAGTCGACCGACGGCGGGAGGACGTTCGTGCCGTTCAAAGGCGCGCCCGGCGGTGACGACAACCAGAACATCTGGTGGAATGCGGACGATCCGAACATCATGTTGATGGTGATCGATCAGGGGGCGGTCGTCACCTTGAACGGCGGCCAGACGTGGAGCTCGTGGTTCACGCAGCCGACGGCCGCGCTGTACCACGTGATGGCCGACAACGCGTTCCCGTACCGCGTGTGCGGCGGTCAGCAGGACAGCGGATCGGTGTGCGTGGCGAGCCGCGGCAACGATGGCCAGATCACGTTCCGCGAATGGCACCCGGTCGGCGTCGAGGAATACGGCTACGCGGCGCCGGATCCGCTCGATCCGGATCTCGTGTACGGCGGCAAGGTCACGCGGTACGACAGGCGCACCGGTCAGGTGTCGGATGTCGGGCCCGTGCGGACAGGCCGCGGCGGTCCCGCCTTCGCCGGGAGTGGACGGGGCGGTCCGGCTCCGGCGAGGCAAGCCCGGGCCGCCGGGGGCGGACGAAGTGGCCCGGCTGCACCGAGGCAAGCCACCGCCTCCGGCGGACGCGAAGGGCGCGGCGCGGCGACGCCAGCCGCCTATCGGACAGTGCGGACGCAGCCGGTTGTGTTCTCGACGGTCGATCCGCATGTGCTGTTCTACGGCAACAACGTGTTGTGGAAGACCGTGGACGGCGGGATCAACTGGAAACCGGTCAGTCCCGACTTGACACGCGAGAAATGGGACGTGCCGAAGAGCGTCGGCGCCTACACCTCGCGCGTCGAGGCGCGCGAGCGCGGCGCCATCGGTGCGCAGGTGATCTACACGATCGGCCCGTCGTATCGGGACATCAACCGCATCTGGATCGGCACCGACGACGGGCTCATCTACACCACGTCGGACGGTGGACTCGCCTGGAAGAACGTCACGCCGCCGCAGGTGACCGCCTTCATGAAGGTGTTCACGATCGACCCGGGCCGCTTCGATCCGTTGACCGCGTACGCGGCGGTCAACACACTGCGGCTCGACGACATGAATCCGCACATCTTCCGGACCCACGACGGCGGGAACACGTGGAAGGAGATCGTCAACGGGATCCCCGCCGGCGCCGCGGTGAGCGTCGTGCGCGAGGATCCACGACGAAACGGATTGCTCTTCGCGGGATCAGAGACGCAGGTGTACGTGTCGTTCGACGATGGCGACCACTGGCAGTCGCTGCGGCTGAACATGGCGCCGTCTTCGGTGCGCGACTTGATCGTCAAAGACGATGATCTGGTGGCTGGCACGCATGGACGTGGCATCTGGATTCTCGACGACATCACGCCGCTGCGGCAGATCGCGGACAGCGCGAGCCTTGCCGACGTCATCTTGTTCAAGCCGCAAACCGCCTGGCGCGTCCGGTGGAACACGAACACCGACACGCCGCTGCCGCCGGACGAGCCGACCGCGCCGAATCCGCCGGAAGGCGCCATCGTCGATTACTACCTGAAGACGGCGGCGTCCGGTCCGGTGACGCTCGAAATCGCCGGCGCCGACGGCAAGCGAGTACGCCGGTACTCGAGTACTGACGACGTGTTCACGCCGGATCCCGCGACGATCAACCTGCCGCTCTACTGGTTCCGTCCGCTGACCGCCTTGCCGTCGAGCGCCGGCATGCATCGGTTCACCTGGGACCTGCACTATGACCCGCTCGATCCTTCGGCACGTCTCGGGGGTCCGAACCTGCCGATTGCCGCGGTGCCGCACAACACTGTTCCCGCCCCGACGACTCCGTGGGTGAGTCCCGGGCAGTACACCGTGAAGCTCACCGTGAACGGTCGGACCTGGTTGCAACCGATCACGGTGAAGCAGGATCCGCGGGTGAAAACGCCGGCACTGGCCCTGCAGCAGATCTACACATTGTCGAAGGCGGCGTATTACGGCGCCCTCGATGCGCAACATGCGGCGACGCAGGCGCGAGGCCTTCGCGATCAGATTGCGAAGGTGCGGCCGCAGGCAACCGGCGCAGTTGCTGACGCGCTCGCGGCGCTGGACGGGAAAGTTGAGGCGCTGGGACCGCCGCCGGCACCGTCTTCCGGCGGATCGGGACGAGGTGGTCGCGGTGGTCGCGGCGCATCGCCGGCTCCGCCGACCGACACCTTGAGCGGTGCGAGCGCGCTTCTGGCCGGCGTCATGAACCTGCTGCAGGGCGCGGACGTACGCCCGACGACCGTCCAGTTGAATGCCATTGCGAGCGCACGCACGACCGCGGCGCGCGCGATGGGGCGATGGACCGCGATCAAGACGGTCGATGTCCCCGTGCTGAACGCGAAGCTGAAAGCTGCCGGTTTGAGCGCCATCACGCCTTGAGACTCGACATCAAGCCATGTGAAACATTCGACTCATGACGATCACGGACCTCACCTACCGGCCCTCGCCGCGTATGTCTTGCTGTGACCGTTGCGGCCATTCGTCACCGTGAAGCTTCCGTCGCTCGATGCTGAAATTCTGATCCCATGCGATGTGGTCTCGTCCATGTTCGCGATGAACGTTTCTGCCACATTGTGATCGGGTCCGCCGTCGACGGCGAAATGCAGCTGCCACAGATCCTCGAGGCCCGGTGAGCTCCGCACGCCCTGCCAGGCAGCCGGTGTCCCTCCCTTTTTCGCGCCGTTGTTCATCACGGCCACGCGCGGATGCAACGCGTGCACGATGACCGGCGCACCCGACTGGTCGAGCCCGTGGTGAGTCGTCAGGTAGACATCAACCGTGCCGAGCCGGTTATTCGGGCAGACGAGATCGTGTTCCTTGTTCCAGGTCAGGTCGCCGAGATCGATCATTCGAAAACGACCGAAGGTCATGATCGTGCCGACCGACTGCGCGTTCTCGGTGGGATCGGCGTCCTTCGGCTTGAAGGCGGCGCAAAGCGGATTGGCGGCACCGGCGCCAGCCAGTGGTTTCGCGATTGGCTCCCCGCCGGCCGCAACGACCTGTACGTCGAGGCCGGCGATCGGAATGGTGTCGCCCGGCTTCACCTGCAGATGGCGGCCTTTCGCGCGTGTCTCCTCGTACGCGCGAAACAGTTTGTCCGGAGCGTCGCCGTGTTCGACCGTGGGCCCATGATCGACGAATGTGCGAATCGGCATCCGCATCGCCAGCTCGGGCACACCGCCGACGTGATCGGTGTGATAGTGCGTGACCACGAGATAGTCGATGCGTGACACACCCGCCTGCCTGGCTGTCGCCGCAATACGGTCGGCGTCGCGACCGTTGAAGCCCGGCCACCCGGCGTCGACCAGCAACGATTCACCAGACGGTGAGACCGCGAGCGTCGCCTGTCCACCCTCGACATCGATGAAATAGATATCGAGCGGCTTTTGCGCTTGCGCTGCGCTCACCCCGGATATGAGCAGAACGACAACGGATGCCGACCAGATCGCCTTTCGCATGACATTCATCCTCCGCTGAAGGCACCGCCCTGGCTACTCTTTGCGAGCTTCGCACTGCCAGGCTCGGTGAGTTCCGCGACCTGCTGCGCTGATCGTCGTCTTTCGCGTAACTTCGTCCGTACGTCTTTGCGGCCTCGGCGGCCTTTGCGTTCTATCGTTCTGCGAGTTCCGCGAGCTCTGCGTTGATCGTCGTCGTCCTGGTGTAGTTGGTGTCTTCGTCCCATCCGGCTATTCAGCCGACACCGCGGCGATGAGCGCTTTGATGTACCCGAGCGCGAATGCGAACCCCTGTGCTTCGTCCGCGTCGCCCTGAATGCGCGGA
>QHWF01000468.1:0-2852 GCA_003222455.1 Acidobacteriota bacterium | reverse complement strand
TAGGGACTTTCCCGGATGCCGACGAATTTCTTCAGGCCGTCGACGGTACCAAGGACGGTCTCGACGCCGCGATACCCGCGTCCAGGTGGCATCGCGGGATCCTGGGGATGACAGGCGAGGCGCACCTTGTATTCCTCGGCGACCGGAACCACGCGATTGAGGAAGTATGCGATGCGCTCCCAGTAGCGATCCGCGTCGATCGGCCCGGCCGCTGTGAGCGGCGGATCCTGTTTCGCCTTGTCGTAGACAAACGTGCTGTAGGTGGAGCCGCCTCTGCCACGCGTCGATTCGGTGCGAACGACCCCGAGAAAGGTCATGTTGTATTTCAAGGAGGGAATGCCGGCCCGCGATGTGTTCCGGATCATGTCGCACACATCGTCGATCTCGCGATCGCGCTCAGGGCTTCTGCCGAGCATGATGTTGGGCATCTCGAACCGGGAGATCTCACTCGAGCTCATTGGCAGCGGCACCATGTCGAGTGTGACGCCGAACGACTCGACACGCTCGCGCAGCTTCGAGAGGCTGTCAACCGACCAGCGCTCGTCCATTTTGACCGACGGCAGCCGGCTGCAGATATGGTTCACGCCAAAGCCGGCCATCGCACGCAGGATTGCGTCCGAATCGCCGTGCTGTGTGCCGACTTTCATCAGGGCTTTACCGGGTGGCGGGCCCGGTTGCGCCGGCGCACGACGCTGATGCGCGGCGACGACGGATTCCGCGACGGCCCCGATGCCAGCGACTTGTACGAATCGTCGACGATTCATGGTCACATCCTCAGAAGGAGTCGTCGTAGCGGGCATTCTCTCATTTCGCGGGTTGTTCGTAATTGATCAACATGACGAGATCTTCCATCCCCTGCTGCTTGATCCCGTGCGAGCTTCCGGGCCGCGTCAGCACGGCGGTGCCGGGTCCGACATCGAAGGTCTTGCCGTCGACAGTCATCGCGCCGTGGCCGCTCAGCACGTAATAGATTTCGTCCTCTTTCTGTTCGTGATAGCCAATCCCCGATCCCGGCTTCAGCGCCCGCTTCCGAAACACGAGCGTCAACCCTGGTGTCTTGTCGAAAAACGAGTAGCCGATCGTCTGCCCGCCGCCGTTGTGCGTACCGGGCTCGGTCTTCCCGATGTCCGACTCGTGCTGCACGATGTAGCCACCCGGCGCCCGGTGGTGGGTCGATGGCGGTTGCGCCTGCGTGGATCCGGCGACCAGAACGACCGAGACGACGAACAACGAAAAGCATCTCATGATGTATCACCTTTGAGGAGCCTGCTCCGAGTAATCGACGTATTGTTCTTCTTTGCGGCCTTCGCGGCCTTTGCGTTCAATCGTGACCGGCTCTAGATGCGCATGGTGCGATTATGCCGTTGCCTCAAGATGTGGCGGCGTGCGTGCGGACACTCCTGATCTGAACCGCCTCGGGACGCGCGGTGTAGAACTTGTCCAACGGGTAGCATCCGGAGACCAGGCCCATCCGCGGCCCCGTCGTGCAATCGCTGAACGTGCGACAGAACAGGTTGCGGCGGAGCGGCGCACCCGACAACACGTCGGCGGGGAGCTCCGGATACGAAAGTGCGATGCGGCCCAGTCCGACAACGTCGATCAACCCGCAGCGCACGTTGTGCTGCGCGACGTTCGGCAACCATTCCTGGAGATAACTGTACGCGGACCCGACGAAGACGAGCCGCGGAAACGATTTCTTCAGCCGCGCCGCAACTTCGATCTGCCGCGCCACGCCGCGCAACGGATCTTCCGGCGGCTCGTAGCCGTCGAGCGGCGGAAACATCGCCGGCCGCTGCACGTGCGGGTTGTAGTACGGGCTTCCTCCGGTCACGCAGATCCATCGGACGCCCAGGTGCTCGAGCATCGCCAGGACCGCACGGCTCTCCTCGAGGGCCGCTTCGACGTCGCGATCGCTTTCAACAATGCAGAATCCCGGCGCCGCCGATCGATGCGCCCCTGAATCCAAGCCATCGGCCCGCCCCTCGGGCACGCCTGCGCCATCCGCATCTTTGCGGAACGGCACGGTGTCGAATGCCGACAGGCGAACGACGATCGCCAGCCCGGGAACGTTCGCCCGGATCCCTTCGATCACACTCCGCATGAAACGCGTGCGGTTCTCGAGCGAGCCTCCATACCGCCCGGCGCGGGCCCGCGCCCCGAGAAGCTCGTGTCCGAGATAGCCGTGGCACGCCTTCACATCGACGAACGCAAAACCGGCGTCCCGCGCCAGACGGGCCGCCGTGACGAAGTCGTCCACGAGGCAATCCAGCTCGTCATCTGTCATCATGCGAACGCCATTCGGGAAGCGGCGATCGAGCAGTGGGTGCGGTCCCGCGGCTCTCGGCTCAGGGCGATCGTAGACGTTCGGACGCGCATACCGGCCCGAATGCGTCAGTTGAAGACCGATGGACAAATCGCGATCGGCGTTGACGCCAAACCGTTCGCGGTGCGCGGCAAGCAAATCGTCGCGCAGCGCGGCAATTGAACGCTGCGTCGCGGTTGACATCAGGAGTTGATTCGGATTCGCGCGGCCATCGTGCCGGACGGCCACCGCTTCGCCGCCCCAGATCAACTTGGCGCCGCTGACGCCGAAATGCCGCCAGCGCCGCCGCGTGAGCTCGCTCGGCTCGCCATCCGGCGTGCCGTCCCAGCCCTCCATCGGGAGGATGCAGAACCGGTTGCCAGCCACGACGCCGTCCACCTCGATCGGCTGTGCCAGCGGCGACGCGTCAGGCGTCTCCAGCTGATCGTCGAGCTCCAGCGGAATGCGCGTCCGATCGAGGTGCGCGCGAAATGCCGCCGCGGTTTTGAACGACGCGACCCGTGGATACATAGCTGCCGTCAAAAGGCCT
>QHWF01000467.1 GCA_003222455.1 Acidobacteriota bacterium | reverse complement strand
TCCGGATCCCACTCCGGATCGAACGGCGCGTCGAGTACTTTCTGCAGCTCGCCGCGCGCCTCGCTCTTCCGTCCATCGTCCACGAACAGTTCGGCGAGAAAGAAGTGCGAGGCGGTGCTGTTCGGGTTGTACTTGAGCGATTCGCGCAGGTGCTGTTCGGCCAGCCTGTGACTGCCGCCGAACCATCCGGGCACTTTGAAGTACCAACGCCCGAGCGCGCGATCGGCCGATCCCTGTTCGAATGTGCGATTCAGGTGCAGCACCGTTTCGAGCGCCTCCTTGATGGGCGTGCGGTACTTGATTCCCTGCCGCAGTCCGTACGATTCTGCGAGCGCCCCCATGTTCGCCGCCATCCAGAAATGTCCCTCGGGACGGTTCGGTTCGATCGCGACGGCCTTGCGGCCGGCATCGATGCCCGCCTCGAACGTGCGGCGGCCTTCTCGAGTGGTGTCGTGACCCCCGAGCCAGTAGTACGCCCGCGACAGCTTCCATGCCGCCTCGAATGCCCGTGGATTGCGTGCGAGCCCGATGCGCCACAGGTCCGCCGCACGCCGCGCGCTGTCAAGATCGCGCCGACTGGCATACAGCGCATCGGCCGATTGCGGCGACAGACCCGCCACAGTCGAGATATAGAATAGAGCGATGCAGGAGTTGATCAGGCGCTTGCTCGCCGAGATGGGCGAGGATCCGGCCCGCGAGGGGCTGCTCGACACGCCCGGGCGCGTCGAAAAGGCGTACAGGTTCCTGACCAGTGGATACGGCGCCGACATCGATCAAGTACTGAACAACGCGCTGTTCGCGGTCGATTATAGCGAGATGGTGATCGTCAAGGATGTCGATTTCTACAGCCTGTGCGAGCACCATCTGCTGCCGTTTTTCGGCAAGTGTCACGTGGCGTACATCCCGAGCACCAGGGTGATCGGGTTGAGCAAGATCCCGCGGCTCGTCGAGGTGTTCGCGCGGCGGCTGCAGGTGCAGGAGCGCCTGACCAACCAGATTGCCGAAACGATCAACGCAAAAATCTCGCCCGTGGGCGTCGCCGTCGTCATGGAGGCGACGCACCTGTGCATGTCGATGCGTGGCGTGCAGAAACAGAATTCGTTCGCCGTCACGAGCGCCATGCTCGGCGCGTTCCGCAACAACGCACGCACCCGCATCGAGTTTCTGGAACTGATCAAGCTGCGCAGCACCGTTCCCGGCGTCCGCGAGAGCGTGTCCTCAGGACTCGCGTGCGTCGGCGATGATTGATGTCGAGGCGGGTGGGGCAGGTGGGGCAGGTGGGGCAGGTGGGGCTGGTCGACACGTAGGCGGATCACCTGCCTACCCGCCTTACCTGCCCTACCCGCCCTACCTGCCCTACCTGCCCTACCCGCCCTACCCGCCCTACCCGCCCAGATTCAGAACTTCAGCGCCGCGCGTAACACCACGGTCCGCGGCGGGAGAATCTGTGTCGGAGACAGGAACTGCTGCAACGTCGCGCGCGTGCCCGTGGTCGGGTCGGTGAATGTCGTCGCGGGCGTGAGCGTGCGGACGCCCCACACCGTATCTGCGTTGGCGAGGTTGTCGAAGTCCACCGAAGCCTCGAGGGAGCGGTTGTTGATCCTGAACAGCTTTCCGACCCTCAGATCGATCGTGGTCAGCGTACCGATCCGCGATGCGCCAAGGGGCTCCAGGTTGATTGTCTGGCTCCCCCCGATCGCGAGCGCACGGCTGATCTGGCGCGTCACCGGCGGTCCCTGCTGCGATCGGAAATTCCCGCTGACGATGACTTCGTGGAATGGCAGGATGTACATCCCCGTCAGTTTGAGCTGATTTGGTCTGTCGGCGTTCGACGCGCCGCATCCGCTGCACCGGCTGGAGCCGGTGACCTGGGCATCGGCAGTGATATTTCCATCCGCGTTGATCAGGAAATTCGGCGACACGTCGACGCTGATATTTTCGATCCGGTTCTTCGAGGCGGTGTACCCAGCGAGCATCTGCCAGCGGTCCGAGAATCGTTTGGTCACCGTGATCTCCAGGCCCTTGTAGCTCTGGAGAACCCTGGGATCGTTGGTGATCACCGTGCGGTTGGCCGCTGAGAGCCGCTGATAAAAACCATAGGTCGAATCGTCGCCCGTTCCGACGAATCCGTCCGGTCCCGGGTCGACAGCGCTCGAGAGGACGTTGGCGTACGGGTTGTCCGGGTTCATCGATGCCTGGGTGTTCTTTTCCCGGCGATACGTATAGACGGCGCTCAATTTCACGCTGGGCATCAGCTCGCGATCGACGGCGAAGCTGTACTAGTCGGTATACGGGCGGCTGAAGTTCGGGTCGATCGCGGTGGTCGTTCCCGATGTCAGGACGCCGGAGCCGACCTGCTCGCCGGGTTGGAATTTCAGGTCGTTGTTGATGTCGTTCCACGCGTAGGTGGTGAAATAATTCGCGTTCGGGTTGACCAGCTGAACCCCGCCGCCGCCCGTCGACAGCACATAGTAGTAGCGGCCGTACGAGCCCTTTGCTGCGGTTTTCCCATCGCCCGTCAGGTTGTAAATCGCGCTGACACGTGGACCGGCCGTATGCCACAGCACGATGTTCCGCGTCTCGGCGAAGCTGCGCTGAATGTTCGGAAAAAAGACGCTCGGCGGGCTGCTCTGTTCCGGGAGATAACCCTCGATGCGTTCCCAGCGAACGCCGCCGATCAGCGTCAGACGGCCCGCACTGTAGCTGTCCTGAGCGAACAACGCCAGGACGTTGAGCGCCGAGAGGTCGATCAGCGGCGTCGCGTAGATTTCGACGTTCTGCGCCCTCGGTGTCGTCGTGCTGTTGTAGAAGGTGCGGACGTCGTCCACGCGGCGGTTCTGGTTCTTCGTGACGGCATGCGAGTTGTCGAAGCCGAAGCGAATCTCGTGCCGGCCGCCGAGCGCCTGATCGATATAGTACTGTCCCGTCGCGTTGGACTGGTACCGGTTGCGGTTGCGGATCGTGTCGGTCGGGAAATTTCCGTACACGATGCCGGTGGCGTTGTCGGTCAGCGATTGCTGGTTCCCGCCGTTTTGATAGGTCGGGAACAGAATCTTGTTCAAGCCAAGACGGGCATCGAGGAAGAAACTGTTGCCGATGACCGAGTTCCACAGGCCCTGCCCGAGGTCGAACATGTCTTCCTCGTCACTCGTGGAATCGGTGACCGTGATCGAGGCATTGTTCAGGAGCCGATTCGGCTTGCTGTAGCGCTGCCTCGAGTAAAAGCCCGTGAGCCGATTGTTCTGGCTGGCCTGCCAGGTGAAGTTCCCGAGCCCGGACGTGATATTCGTCTGGTCGAGCACCACTTCCGAGTTCTGCACCGGCACGTTCTGGTGCACGCGCCAGTCGCGGAACGATCCGAAGAACCGCAGCTTGTTCTGTACGATGGGTCCGCCCGCCGCGACGTTGATGTCCGATACGAAGTCGGACGTGTTGCCATCGGGACGGAATCCGTACTTCTGAAGGTCCGGATTGTGATCGGTGCGCGCCTGCAGCGAATCGCCGGTCCAGGTGAACGTGGAGCTGCCGTTCCACTTGCTCCCGCCGGTCTTGGTGATCATGTTCAGGAACACGCCCGAGGTCGGCACGGTGATGTCGTGCGCGCCAGTCGAGACCTGGATGTCGTCGAACGCGTCGAAGTCGTAGTAGAAGCCGGCGGCGCCGATGGCCGCCGGATCGCCGACGTTGACCCCGTTCAGAAACGACGTGTTCTGCGCGCTCGCGGTCCCCCGTGCGCTGAACGTTCCCTGGAGTCCGCCCGATGTGCCGCCGACGTCCGGGCGGCTGATCACGAGTCCGGGCACTTTTGCTTCGACGAGCGCCCAGATGTCGCGGCCGCCCGGCGTGCCCTGAATCAGCTGCTCGCTCAAGTTGACGTTCACGTTGGCGCTCGTCGTATCCACGGTGGGCGATGCGCCGGTCACTGTGATGTTCGCGGAAACGCCTGCAACCTTCATGGTGAACTCAACCGGCGTCGTCTGGCCAACCAGGACGACGATGTTCTCGCGGGTGATGGTCTGAAAGCCGGAGAGTTCGAGTTGCACCGAATAGGTGCCCGGCACGAGTGAAGGAAACCGGTACACGCCGCCGGCGTCCGTGACGCCCGTCATCGTGCCGGACACGAGCACCGGACTGCTGATCGTGATCGCGACACCCGGCATGACCGCGCTCTGTTCGTCCGTGGCCCTCGTCAGAATGCTGCCTGTCTGTACCTGCGCGAGGGCAGGCGCGGTCAGGCCGACCATGCCCAGCACCGCGAAGAACCTCAAAATCCGTCTCATGCCTTCCTCCCCAACGAATTTTCGGTTGGTCGTGGCGTCATCGGGCCGATCCCTCAGCCACCAAATGATCAATGACGTTGAATGCGCCAGGAGCGTCTCCCACTAACCGACGCCGCCGGGGAACGCAGAGGCCGCGAAGGCCGCTAAGAAATA
>QHWF01000466.1 GCA_003222455.1 Acidobacteriota bacterium | reverse complement strand
GACGCGACAACGAGCCTGCACTGGTCGCAGCACTGCAACGACCTGATTCATCGCGTCTGCCTGCTGTATCCGGAGAACTTCGTCGGCGTCTGCCAGCTGCCGCAGTCGCCGGGCGTGCCGCCCGCCAGCTGCATCGGCGAGCTCGAACGCGCCGTCACCGAGCTCGGGTTCGTCGGCTGCAACCTGAATCCGGATCCGTCGGGCGGCCACTGGACCGCGCCGCCGCTGACCGACCGCTCCTGGTATCCGCTGTACGAAAAGATGGTGGAGCTCGACGTGCCGGCGATGGTCCACGTCAGCTCGTCGTGCAATCCGAATTTCCACGCCACCGGGGCGCACTACATCAACGCCGACACCACGGCATTCATGCAGTTCCTGACCGCCGATCTGTTCAAGGATTTTCCGTCCCTGCGGTTCATCATTCCGCACGGCGGTGGGGCGGTTCCGTATCATTGGGGCCGCTACCGGGGCCTGGCGCAGGACATGAAGCGCCCGCCGCTCGACGAGCTCATTCGCAGCAACGTCTTCTTCGACACGTGCGTGTACCATCTCGCCGGCATCGAGCTGCTGCTGAAGATCGTTCCGAGCGACAACATCCTGTTCGGATCGGAGATGGTCGGCGCAGTTCGAGGCATCGACCCCGAGACCGGTCACTATTTCGACGACACGAAACGCTACATCGACGGCGTGAAAGCGTTGGACGACGGCGACAGACAAAAGATCTTCGAAGGCACCGCGCGAAAAGTGTACCCGCGAATCAACAGAACGCCGGCCCTGACGTCCGCCCGCCACTTGCGACAGGGCGCTGCGGCCGGAGCGCCTGCCGCTTCTCGAGGGGGAAGTACGCGCCAGTGAGACCGACACCGACGATCGTTCGCACAGTGCATCGTGCCGATGGCGATGCCATCCGAACTTTGGGAGAGCTCGGCGTCGCGACCGTACACGAGGCGCAGGGCCGGACCGGGCTCATGCGGCCGTACCTGCGGCCGATCTATGCGGGCGCACGCGTGGGCGGCAGTGCCATCACCGTGTCGTGCCAACCGGGCGACAATCTGATGATCCACGCCGCGCTCGAGCAGAGTCAGGCGGGCGACGTACTGGTTGTGACGACGACGTCGGAATCGACCGACGGCATGTTCGGGGAACTGCTCGCCGTCTCGGCTCGCGCGCAGGGAGTCATCGGGCTCGTCATCGATGCCGGCGTGCGCGATGTCGCCGATCTCACCACGATGGGGTTTCCGGTATGGGCCAGGGCGATCAGCGCCCAGGGCACCGTGAAGGCGACGCCAGGGTCCGTGAACGTGCCGGTGGTTTGCGCCGGCGCGATCGTTCGTCCGGGCGATGTCATCGTCGGCGACATGGACGGGGTCGTCGTGGTGCCGCGCCAGGCGGCTGCCGACATTGCCCGCCTTGGAACGGAGCGGGTGGCAAAAGAGCAGAAGACGCGCGAGCGTCTGCGGAACGGCGAGCTGGGATTGGACTTCTACGGATTCCGCACCAGGCTGCAGGAGCTTGGCGTTCAATATGTAGACGAAGAACCCGAAGAGGGCAGGTAGGGCAGGTAGGGCAGGTAGGGCGGGTGGGGCAGGTGGGGGGTAGGGCAGGTAGGGTCGGGCAGGGCAGGTCGGGCAGGTCGGGCAGGTCGGGCAGGTGGGGCAGGTCGGGCAGGTGGGGCAGGTCGGGCAGGTCGAGCAGGTCGGGCAGGTCGGGCAGGTCGGGCGGGTAGGGCAGGTAGGGCAGGTAGGCCAGGTCAGGGACGAGTAGGCGAGGCAAGGCCGCCGGCGACGTGGGCGCGTCACCCACCTGCCCTCCCTGCCCCCGTTGATCGTCGTCGCTGTTCACGGCTGAGGGTTCAAGGAGAGAAGCATGGGTCACATCGTGGCGGCACTCGGCACGTGCCATACGCCGTATCTGTTCACGCGACCGCCCGACGAGAATCCGCAGCAACTCGACGCGGCCGCCGCCGCCATGCAGGAGCTTGGTAAAGTCCTCGACGACACCAAGCCGGACGCGATCGTGTTTCTCGGCAGCGATCACGTGGAGACGTTTTCGGTCACGTGCATTCCGAGCTTCGCCATCATCGCCGGCAGCCGGGCGGTTGCCCGGTTCGCCGGCCGCGAATACAAGCTGCCGGTCCATCGCGAGATGGCCGAGGACCTGCTCAACCAGCTCGTCGTCGAGCACGAGTTCGACGTCGCCTACTCGGAAGACGCCGAACTTGGCCACGCATTCGCCGTTCCGTTCGAGTACATCATCGGCACGCGCGACATCCCGATTGTTCCGTTCTTCACGAACGTGTACGTCCCGCCGCTGCCGACGCCGAAACGCTGCGCGGCGCTGGGCCGCGCCATCGCGCACATCATCAGCGGCCGCAAGGAGCGCGTGGCGCTCGTCGCGAGCGGCGGCATGTCGCACTTTCCTGGCACCCGCAAGTACCTGACGCCCGAATTCGACTTCGACCGGTGGCTGGTGTCGCAGTTCGAATCGGGCAACACCGACGCGCTCCTGAACATGACCGGCACGCAGCTCGACGAGGTCGGCAACACGGAGATGCTCAATTGGGCGGTGATGTTCGGGGCCATCGGCGCGCAGGCCGGCGAGCTGGTCGAATACATTCCAACCTGGCACCACGGCCTGTGCATGATGCGGTTCCTGCCGCAACGCGAGCGCAAGACCGCGACCGCCCCGGCGCAGGCGCAGTACGGCGGATTCCAGTTCCAGAACCAGGGCTTCCAGTTCTACAAGCATCCGCCCGCTGACGCGTACGGCCTGAACCGGCTGCTGTTCGAAGTCCGCCACAGCGCCGGACTGCGCGATCGGATCCTCGAGAATCTCGACGCGGTCGCACGCGAGTACGAGCTGAACCCGCAACAGCGGATCGCGGCCGAAGAGCTGATCAACGTGGGCAAAGGCGGGCTCGTCAGCGAACACGTCGGGCCGCTCGTCGAAGCCGGCGCGCACCCGTTGCAGGCATTGATGTCGCTGCACGTGATCTTCTCGATGTCGCATCAAGCGGCGCCGCGATCGTGACACGGACGAACGCAAAGGTTTGCAGCGGCCGCAAAGAACAATGAACGCCAAGGCCGCCAAGGCCGCAAAGGATTTCTTTACCCGCAACTGAATTGCGGCACACCGAAACACGCAATACTCGCGAGGCCGAGAGTCCTTTTCTTGTTTCGGCTTTGCGGCCTTCGCGGCCTTTGCGTTCTTCGGTTCGAAAGAGCACATGCAGACCACCGACATCGGCACGATGCTCGACGAGGGTCCGTGGAGCCGTTACCAGAAGCTCCTCGTCGTCGGAACGGCGCTGACCATCATTCTCGACGGGCTCGACAATCAGCTGCTTGGCGCCGCGATCCCCGCGCTGATGCGTGAGTGGAGAGTGCCGGGTCCCGCGTTCGCTTCTGTTCAGGCCAGCGGCATGATCGGGATGATGATCGGCGGCGCGACCGGCGGATTCATCGGCGATCGGATTGGCCGCCGCGTCGCATTGCTCGGAAGCGTGCTGTCGTTCGGCGTGCTGACCGTTCTCATTTCGTTCGCCGCCGGCGTCACGACCCTCGCCATCCTGCGCTTCTTCGCGGGGCTCGGCCTCGGCGGCGCGATGCCGAACGCGGCCGCGCTGTCGTCCGAGTATGTCCCGCGGCGACACCGGCCGTTCGCGGTGACGTTGACAATCGTCTGCATCCCGCTCGGGGGAACACTCGCAGGCCTGATGGGTGCACAGATCCTGCCGCGGTACGGCTGGCGTGTCCTCTTCCTCGTCGGCGGCATCGTCCCGCTCGTCCTGGCCGCCGTTCTTCTGAAAGTGCTTCCGGAGTCGCCGCGATATCTCGCGCGTCACAAGCATCGCTGGCCCGAACTCGTGTCTCTTTTGACGTCGCTTGGACACAACGTACGTCACGACGCCGCGTTCGTGGACGGCACGGAAAGGCGCGTCGGGCGAGCCTCCGCGGGCGCGCTGTTCGTGCCGGAGTTCCGGCGCGACACGATCGCGCTCTGCGCATCGTTTTTCTTCTGCCTCTTATCGGTATATGTCGGCACGATCTGGGTGCCGTTGCTCCTCACCCGTGCGGGATTCAGCGGCGAGATCGCCGGCTACGGCCTGACGGCGTTCAACCTCGGAGGCGTCGTCGGCGCCGTTGTGGGCGCCATGATCATCAGTCGCTACGGCTCACGCGTCACGATGCTGACCATGGCGGGCGGCGCCATCGCCGGCGCCGTCCTGCTCGGATCGGCGCCGGTCGGCACGCGATCGGCCGCGGCGATTCTCGCCATGCTCGCCTGGACCGGAGGCCTCATCAACGCCGTTCAGACGACGATGTATGCGCTGGCGGCGCATGTGTATCCGACAGGGATCCGTGCGACCGGCGTCGGCACGGCGGTCGCCTTCGGCCGGATTGGCGGCGTCGTGGCGCCGTATGCCGGATCGTGGGCGCTCGAATCGGGCGGCCCTTCGCAGTTGTTCCAGGTGATCGCCGCGACCATGACGGTGGTCTTCGCGGCGCTTGCCGCGGTTCGGAGCCACATTCCCCGCCTGTCGATCGTGCCGTCCGCCTCGATCGCGCCTGATCCGGCCGCACACTGATCGGTCAGTCAGGAACGTCACGATCGAATCGCGGCCTTTGCGGTCCAGTCACGACGATCAACGCAGAACTCGCGGAACTCGCGGAGAAACCGGTTTTGTTCTGCGAGTTCTGCGGTTTCTGCGTTGAATGTTGTGCCGTGCGGTGTCGGTTAGTCGGACACGCTCGTAGCAGATTTGCCGTCACGTGAACAGACAACGCTTTCACCGCACGCTTTACGGTCAGGTGCTGGTCGCCACCGCCGTCGGCGTGCTGCTCGGTCACTTCTGGCCTGCCGCCGGGCTGATGATGAGGCCGCTCGGCGACGGCTTCATCAAGCTGGTCAGAATGACCATCGCCCCGATCATCTTCTGCACCGTTGTCGCCGGCATTGCGGGAGGCGGCGGCGTGAAGACGATTGGCAAAGCCGGTGGTCTCGCGCTCGTGTACTTCGAGGTCGTGAGCACGCTCGCGCTGGTCATCGGGCTGGTCGTCGTGAATCTCGTCGAGCCGGGCGCCGGGATGAACGTCGATCCGCGGAGGCTCGACGCCACGGCGGTCGCCCAGTACGTCGGCGCGGGACGAGCACGCAGCGCGACCGCCTTCCTGATCGATATCATTCCGACGAGCGTGGTGGACGCGTTCGTGCGCGGCGACGTCCTCCAGGTGCTCCTGTTCTCCACGCTGTTTGGTGTGGCGCTGCGGATGCTGGGCGCGCGAGGAGCATCCGTCTTTCAGTTGATCGAGCAGCTGTCGAGCATCTTCTTCACGATTGTCGCCGGCATCATGAAAGCCGCGCCCCTCGGCGCGTTCGGCGCCATGGCGTTCACGATCGCCGGCTTCGGCGTCGGCACGCTCGCGCAGCTTGGAAAGCTCGTGGCGTGCTTTTATCTGACCTGTTTCGTGTTCATTTTTGTCGTGCTCGGCGGGATCGCCCGATGGCACGGCTTCGGGATCTGGCGTCTGATCACCTGCATCCGGGAAGAGATCTTCATCGTCTTCGGCACCTCGTCGTCGGAGTCGGTGCTGCCGCGAATGATGGAGAAACTGCAAGGGCTCGGGGTTCAGCGGTCGATTGTCGGCCTGGTGATTCCGGCCGGCTATTCGTTCAATCTGGACGGCACGGCCATCTATCTGGCCATCACCACGGTGTTCATCGCGCAAGCGACCAATACAATCCTCGGCCCGGCCCGGCAGCTCGCCCTGCTGGCACTGCTCCTGATCACGTCGAAGGGATCGGCGGGCGTCGCAGGCGCGGCCCTGATCGTCCTGGCGGCGACGCTGTCGGCGACAGGCGACATCCCCGTCGCGGGCGTGGCGCTCGTCCTCGGCATCCATCGGTTCATGGGGGAAGCGATGGCGGTCACGAATCTGATCGGCAACAGTGTCGCGACGATCGTCGTCGGCAAGTGGTGCGGTCAAGTCGACGAGGTGCGTCTCGCCGATCGCCTCGCGGGCGCGACGTTCCCGCCGGCGGAAGACGCGGAAGCGCGGAGAGCCCGGAACTAGTGAGGCCGACTTGGAACGCAAAGCCCGCGAAGGCCGCTAAGAAGAATTGTCTTCCTTTGCGTACTTTGCGGCCTCCGCGTTCAAACGTGAAGTTCGGCTGCACGTGCTGGACGCGTCGTGCGACTTGCCGACAAAAGTCTGCCTTTTGCGGGAATCTGCCATCTCGCCATTGGACAGGCCGCGCATTTCTGCGCAGCGCCGGTGGCGTACCTTTTGTCCCATCAGCTTGAATGAGCCCTTTAACGCTTGTCGCTCCCGGCACGAGCAATCGGCTTGAAGTCGCCATTGGCTGGTCGCTGGCTGCGTGCCTCCACCCGCTGGCTGCATGGCGGGTGCTTTCGACACCGCGCCGGTATCTGTTGGCGGGTACGTACGCAACGATCGCTTACGCGATCGTGCTCGCCGCGCTGCTGCTGTTGTCGTAAATTCCAATCCTGAGTCACTCATTCGCGCGTGGGGTCCGGCTTCCCGCCTTCGCTTCGCTTCGGCGCGGCGTGCCGTAGCGCGAAGCGCGGAGGCGGCAGCCGGATTGGAAGAAATCCGCCTGAAGGCAGACGCCACGTTGGCGGACGCCACGGGTGACGCGCGCGAGCTGATGCGTGACCTGGTCCGTTTGGGACGAGGGGTCTG
>QHWF01000433.1 GCA_003222455.1 Acidobacteriota bacterium | reverse complement strand
CGGTATCGGCGGAGGCGTTCAAGCAGCTTCCCTCGAGCGGATCCTGGCTGCAGATGGCGGCGCTGATGCCGGCGGTGCGCGCCTCGATTCAGGACGTCGGCGGCATTCTGGGCGACCAGACCGGCGCGCAGGTGTCCGCGCATGGCGGCCGCGCCGAAGACGGCGTGTCGATGCTCGACGGTCTGCGCATCGGGAACATGTATCAGAGCTCGAATCTGACCAACATGAGCCTGTCGCCGCTCCTGTTCGAGCAGGTTGACGTGCAGCTCGCGGGTCAGTCAGGTGAGACCGGCACCAACGGCGTGGTCATGAATGCCATCCCGAAGTCCGGCGGCAACACGTTCAGCGGCAGCGCGCTCGCCAACGGCTCTGCCCAGGGTCTTCAGGGCAACAACGTGACGGAACGGTTGCAGGCCCGCGGGCTCAGCGGCGCATCCACCACGCTGAAAAAACTGTACGACCTGAACGTGGCCGTCGGCGGGCCCATCAAGCGCGATCGGCTGTGGTTCTTCGCAACATCCAGGTACTTCACGAACGAGTTCTACCTCGCCGGCCGTTTCTTTCCCGTCGACGTCGGCGCCGTGCGCCGCGAGGACGATCGATCGCGCCAGGCCTTTGGCGGCACGTATACCTATGACAACAACGGGCGCCTCACGTGGGCCCTGTCCAGCAAACAGAAGCTGTCGAGCTGGTACGCGTATCAGTACAAGGTGGATCCGCACTGGCTGATACAAACATTCGTGCAGGCGCCCGAGGCGTCGCGCATCACCACCTGGCACACCCAGCTTTCGACGACGAAATGGACGTACGTCGCGACCAACCGGCTGCTCTTCGAAGCCGGCGTCGCGGCCGGGGCCAGCCCCGACACGATCAAAGTGGACCCGGGCCGCGTCGGCGGGATTGCCATCGTCGAGCAAGGCGGCACGGTGGCCGCGCCCCTGACGTATCGTGCGCCCACCGGGTTCGATTTCGACGACCGCCTTCCCTCGCAGACGTTCAACGCGTCGGCGAGCTATGTCAGCGGGGCTCACAACGCGAAAGTCGGATTCGAGATGCAGCGCGGCCACTTCGAGCGCAACGACAACAACGATTCGACCGGCGGCATCTGGTACACGACGCGGGATTACGTGCCCCAGTTCGTGACGATCCAGGCGCCGCTCCAGGGATGGCAGAACAATTTGAATTACAACCTGGGCATGTTTGCTCAGGATCGATGGACCGTGAATCGCATGACGGTGAGCGGCGGGTTGCGCCTCGATCTCCAGAAAGAGAGCACCGAACCATTCACCGCGACACCTCACCGTTTTCTGCCGAACCGTCACGACCAACTCGGCGCGGTCGAGAACGTGCCGAATTGGAAAGATATCAACCCGCGCGTGTCGGTCGCCTACGACCTGTTCGGCAACGGCAAGACGGCCGTGAAGGCGAGCGCCAGCCGCAGCGTCGAACAGGACTCGATCCGCTACGCCGCGGCAAACAACCCCGCGACGACGCTGCAGACACAGACGCAGCGGACGTGGGTCGACACCACCTATGCACCCGGCGATCCGCGACGGAACAACTTCGTCCCCGACTGCGACCTGCTGGTCGGCGCCGCCAACGGAGAATGTGGACCGTGGCAGACGCCGCGCTTCGGCAGCGGCGTGCCGGGCACGGTCTACGACCGCGCGATCATGAACGGGTGGGGCGTCCGGCCGTCGAACTGGGAATTCTCGGTCGGGGCGCAACACGAGATTCTGCCGCGCGTGTCGGCCAGCGTCGGGTATTTCCGGCGCATCAACGGCAACTTCTTTGTCCTCGACAATGAGGCGCTCGGTCGCCGTGACTTCACCGAGTACAGCGTCGTCATCCCGTCAACGGATACGCGCCTGCCAGATGCCGGGCAGGCGCTCGGGGGCAATTTCGATCCCAACGCGATCGTGGCACCGAGAAACGTGATCAAGGATGCATCCCAGTTCGGAAAGCAGCTCGCGCACTGGAGCGGCTTCGACATCAGCATCGACGTCCGGCTGGCGGCCGGATTATTGCTGCAGGGCGGGATCAGCAGCGGCAAGTCGATGACGGACAACTGCGAGATCGTCGACGACGTGCCCGAGGCGTTGCAGGCGGCGGTTGTGGCGCCGCCCGCCGGCATTCAGCCCCTCGTGACGGCCGCCACCGGTGGCGCGTGGACGCCGCAGCAATACTGTCATCAGGAGACGCCGTTCCTTGCGCAGTATAAAGGGCTTGGCGCGTATACGCTGCCGCACGGCATTCGACTCAGCGGCACCTTCCAGAGCATTCCGGGACCGCAGATTGCGGCGAACGCCGTCTACGCCGGCACGGTCCCATCGCTGGGCCGGCCGTTTACGCTGGGGCAGGCCAACATCAATCTGATCGAGCCCGGCACGCTGTACGGAGACCGGCTGAATCAATTCGACCTTCGCTTCACGAAGATCGTCGGCATTGGCCGCAGCCGCGTGGACCTGAACGTCGATCTGTACAACGCGTTCAACTCGGACGCGATTCTCGTCCAGAACAACACGTTCGGCGCCGCCTGGCAGCGGCCGATCACCGTCATTCAGCCGCGGTTCGTGAAACTCAGCGCGCGGTGGGATTTCTAGTCCCTATTTCGGCAGCGCGAACGCGACGAACTCCGCCGGATGATTCTGTCCACCGATCGCGACGACCAGGTATTGCCGGCCTTTGTACAAGTACGTCATCAGCGTGCCGGTCGAGCCCGCGTCCATCTCCTGCTCCCAGACGACGCGGCCCGTCGCCTTGTCGTACGCACGGATCTTCCGGCCGCCGCCGCCCGGCGGCGTGCGCACGTTGATCTGATCGCCTTCGGTCACGAACAGCAGCGTTTTCGTGACGAGCGGCGCGGCACGTACCGAGTGGCCGAGCGGCCCCAGGTGCAGATCCCTCAGCAGCGGATGATTCCGCGGACCGTCGCCGTTCGGGATCATCCACGCCTGCTCGCCGCGATTCAGATCGAGGGCTGTGATGCGGCCGTACGGCGGCTTCGTCAGCGGCAGGCCATTCGGCAACTGAATGAGCCGGCGATCGCTCGCGCGATACCGGAGGCCGGTCTCTTCCGGCTTGCCGGGCACGAGGTTCGCGACAAACGGATTCGTCATCGACGGCACGTAGAGCATGCCGGTCTCCGGATCGAACGCCGCGCCCGTCCAATCCGCGCCGCCCACTGACCCTGGGAGCTGGATCGTCCCCTGCGTGCCGTTGGGATCGGCGTTCACCACCGATGGCGGCGTGAACAACGGTCCGGTGACGAAATGGCTCGTGAGCTCGATCGCCTGCGCGCGCAGCTCCGGCGTGAAATCGATCAGGTCGTCGACGCTGAGTCCCTGGCGATCGAACGCCGGCGGCCTGGTTGGAAACAGCTGCGTCGGCGACGCTTTTTCGCCGGGCACCGCGGACGCGGGCACAGGCCGCTCCTCCATCGGCCACACCGGCTTGCCGGTGACGCGGTCGAGCACGTAGGCGAACGATTGCTTCGTCACCTGGACGAGGGCTTTGATCTTCCGTCCGCCGACGGTGATGTCGACCAGTATCGGCGCCGCGGGATTGTCGTAGTCGAACAGATCGTGGTGCACGGTCTGAAAATGCCAGACCTTCCGGCCGGTCTTCGCGTCGACGCAGACGATGCAGTCGCTGAACAGGTTGGCGCCGAGCCGGTGGCCGCCGTACATGTCGTTGGTGACGCTCGTCGTCGGCAGATACACGTAGCCGAGCTCGTCGTCTGCGCTCATCAGCGACCAGACGTTGCCGGCGCCCGTGTATGCCCACGAGTCCTTTTCCCAGGTATCGTTCCCCTCTTCGCCAGGCTGCGGAATGATGCGGAACGTCCAACGGGGTTTGCCCGTGCGGACGTCGTACGCATGCACGTCGCCCGGGGCGCCCTCCTTCTTCGTCGCCGAATCCTGATCCGCCATCGCGGATCCCATGACGACGACGTCACGCACCACGAGCGGCGTCGAGGCCCAGTGGTACTGACCGAGCGACCGATCGAGTCCGGCGTTCAGGTCCACGGCGCCGCGATCGCCGAAGCCGGCGATCGGATCGCCCGTCTTCGGGTCGAGCGCGTAGAGGTAATGACTGCGGTGCGTGAACAGGCGTTCTTCCCCGCCCTGGCTCCAGTACGCGACGCCGCGATTGCTCGTCGCGCCGGCGAAGTCGTCCGCGCCGGCCTTCTGCACCCACCGCGTGCTTCCGTTCTCCGGATCGAAGGCCTCGGCGAGGCCCACGCCGTCCGGCGCGTACATCACGCCGTTGACCATGATCGGGGTTGAGCGGAAGTTGTTGGAAATGCGGAAACCCGGCGGCACGAGGGAAGCGATTGCCGGATCGAGCTGCGGCCGTCGCCACGCGATGCGCAGGGACGACACGTTGGCCTTGTTGATCTGATCGAGCGGCGAGTACTTCTTCGCGCCGTTGTCGCCCGAGTAGTACCGCCACTCCCGGGCCGGCCCGTCATTCGCCGCAGACAACGCCATGACGGCGCCGGCAAACAATGAGACGGCCAGCCAACGGGCCGGCCGAGAGCCGTGGCGCCGCGTCATGCGCGCATTATCGCCGATTGTCGCTCGAGATGGAGTTTGCAGCCCGCGAAGGTCCTGCAATTCGACCTGCTCAAGCGCTACGTTCGGCTGCCCGACGCACAACAGAAGCGGGTTGTGGAGTTTGCCCACAGTTTCGGAAGTTGAGCAGGGCGGACATGTTGGCGGCCTCTTTGGTAGGAGGAAGTGGAGGACAAAAGGACCAATCCCAGGATAGACCTTCAGCGTCCTCGCCGTACGTCGTTAGCGCGTGATCTCCCTGGCGAGCCACTCAATCGTCTCGCGAGTGCGTGCGGTGAACCGTCCGAGCTCGTCGGACGTGAGAAGACCGTATT